>CAYVDF010000110.1:0-6102 GCA_964450475.1 uncultured Pseudactinotalea sp. | reverse complement strand
ATCGCCCTACCGTCGTTGTGCGCACCGATCGCTAGGAGGGCGTGCTGGATGCCCGTCAGGAGCCTGACGACGTTGCTGCATCCGATGCTGCGATCACCCGGATCCATGTCGGATCCGAGGTGCCAGCGCATTAGTGGCGAAAGATACGCGCTCACTCGGCGCGAGCGAGCTGCAGGGCTGAAGGGCTACTAGGGGACATGGGAAAATTGCGATCTCCACGATCCATGAGGCAGTCCACGTAGTTGACGTCGTGGCGCTTAGACACCGAAATGACGCCTATGACGGGTAACGTAGAGGCAGTAGCCGGATTTCAGGAGTGGAATTGCCGCAGATCATTTTCATGAAGAATGCCGAAGCACCCAAAGAAGGGTCCACGGCACGGGCAGTCTTCTCGTTCATCAGCAAGCTCACTACTGACGACACCAATCCCAGTCTGAAGATCAAACCACTCAAGAATGCGGCCGACAAGCGGGTGCGTACCGGCCGGGTGAACCGTAATTACCGTGCCGTGCTCGTGCAACTTCGCGGCGGGGACGATGCGACGTATGTCTACCTCGGCACGTGGGAGCACGACAAAGCCAACACGTACGCCGCGAACATCAAACTGACGATCAATCCTGTCACCGGCGTGCCCGAACTTGAAGACCTCGCGGCCCCAGTGCCCGATGCCGTGACAGGCCGCGGTGAAGAGGGTGGGGAAGATGTCGTGCCCTCTCGTACCGACGAGTGGGCGCCTCCGAAGAAGCCCGCGATACCGGCGTCGGGAAGTCAACCGCGCTACCCATTGCTCCAGACGTGGGGGCACACGGCGGATTCCCTCGTTGGGTACGGCCTCGGAGAGAGGGTGGCCGAGCGGGCGATGGCACTGGAAACCGAGGACGAACTTCTCAACTACGCCGACGGACTTACGCCTTCGTGGAAAGGATTATTCCTCGTCGATATCGGAACGGGGAAGGATGCTGCCGAGGCATTGGCCGATCTCGGGTTCGCCGATGAACCCGCGCCCGTTGCCGCAGACGCAGACGCGCCCACGGATGAGGAGATTCTGCGCTCGCTTGAGCACCCTGCGGCGAAACTCGACTTTGCCCTCGTTGAGTCCACCGCCGAAGGTATGGCGGAACTCGCTGATGTCCTCGAGCGCCACGACTTCGCCGCTTGGCGAGTGTTTCTTCACCCGCAGCAGCGTGCATATGCCAACCGAGATCGCAATGGAGCTTTTCGGCTCACTGGAGGGGCAGGGACAGGGAAGACTGTGGTGCTCCTCCACCGAGTCCGCGTACTTCACCGCAAGGATCCGAGCGCGAGGATCGTGCTCACGACCTTTGGTCGCACCCTCGCCGAATCGCTCGCGAACCAAATTTCGCTCCTGGATCCGACAATCCCACAAGTTTCACTCGGTGAACCTGGAGTGACCATTGGCGGGGTGGACGCGCTTGTGCGCCGAGTGCTGGCTGGGGCGGGAACAGCGTTGTACGAACACGACTCCCAGGGTCTCAGCCCAGTGGCGAGGGTACTAGGCGAGGGCAGGTCGGCCCACGTTCTCGATGTCACCGGCGACAAGGTGTGGCAGCAGGTGGTTGACATGGCTGACCTTCCCACGCATCTCACTCCCCAATTCTTGGAGGCCGAGTACTCCCTCGTTGTTCTCCCCAACCGGATCGTCGAGGAGGCGCACTACCTGCGGATTCCGCGCCCCGGGCGCGGTGTGCGC
Source organism: uncultured Pseudactinotalea sp. (assembly GCA_964450475.1). Taxonomy (GTDB): domain Bacteria; phylum Actinomycetota; class Actinomycetes; order Actinomycetales; family Beutenbergiaceae; genus HY158. Next base: position 4,391 of record CAYVDF010000110.1, on the reverse strand, counting down.
CTGAGCCGCGGCGACCGCCGGAAGGTATGGGAAGCGGTGCGGCTCTATCGTGCGCACACTAGCGCCGACGGCACGACGGACTGGCATGAGAAGGCCATGATCGCGGCCACGTATCTCGATGCGGTCGTCGCCGAAGGGAAGTCTCGCCCCGCTGACCACGTACTCGTTGATGAGGCTCAGGACTTGAGCCCGTCGCACCTACATTTCCTTCGTGCGCTCGTGTCGGAGGGGAAGAATGATCTCTTCCTCGCTGATGATGGCCACCAGCGGATTTACGCACCGAAGGTGACACTGAGCCACTACGGAATCAACATCCGCGGTCGCTCACGCAGACTGACGTTAAATTACCGGACGACTGCGCAAGTTCTTCGTTACGCTCTTGGCGTTCTCGATGGTGCGGAGTACACCGACCTTGAAGGCGATGACATGTCTGAGGTTCGCTACGTGTCGCCCAGGCGTGGAATCGTTCCGACCATTCACGAATGTTCCAGCCAGCAGGATGAGTACGACGCAATCGCGAAGCAGATTGCCATGTGGCAGGCCGAGCACGCGAGCGAAGACGAGCAGCGGAGCATCGGTGTGCTGTGCGGAACGACGTACGAGGGCGAGGCATGGGTGAGGGCACTTGACGACCGAGACATCGATGCGACATACGTCGGACGCGACTCACGCTCGGATGTCGAGGGCGTCGCCGTCATGACCCGGCACCGAGCCAAGGGAATGGAATTTTCATGCGTCGCGATGGTCGGGCTTGGTGAAAACGCAAGCTTCCGAGGCTCCGCTGACAACGAGGACGACCTGCGTGCCCGCTCACTGGTGTACGTAGCGGCGACGCGGGCCCGTGATCAGCTCGCAGTGTCATGGGTGGGGGAGCCGCACCAGGTGCTGTCGGCGTCGGCGTAGCCGAGCAGCAGATCGAGCGCCGTGGGAAGCGCTGAGCGTGTGTGAAGGCCGCACGCCCGAGACGAATCGAGCAACGAATCCCGCTAAACAGGTTGTCGGCGCCGCAATTTTCAGAAAATCGAAAGATCGTTGAAACTTTCTTCAAAATTGTGTCGGCTAGCGCAGTCTGATGCCCCAGAGTTGAGGGTACAACCACAAAAAAGATGTTTTTACGGGTCGCCCCGGCATCGACGTAAGGAGTCGCAATGAGTGCGTTTCAGGATGATTTGAAGGCAATCGAAGCCCTGAAGGAAAAGTTTGGATCTTCTTGGGATTCGATCAACCCTGAGTACGTGGCACGGATGCGTGCACAGAACCGTTTCAAGACCGGTCTGGAAATTGCTCAGTACACCGCGGACATCATGCGCCGCGACATGGAGGAGTACGATGCGGACTCCTCGGTGTACACCCAGTCGCTCGGTGTATGGCACGGCTTCATTGGTCAGCAGAAGATGATCTCGATCAAGAAGCACCTCAAGAGCACCAACAAGCGCTACCTCTACCTCTCCGGCTGGATGGTTGCTGCTCTTCGTTCCGAGTTCGGCCCGCTGCCCGACCAGTCCATGCACGAGAAGACCACCGTGCCGGCACTGATCGAGGAGATCTACACCTTCCTTCGCCAGGCTGACGCACGCGAACTCGACCTGCTGTTCACCCAGCTCGACCAGGCTCGCCGCGCCGGCGATGAGACCGCCGTCGACTTCATCCAGTCCCAGATCGACAACCACGAAACGCACGTGGTGCCGATCATCGCCGACATCGACGCGGGCTTCGGTAACCCCGAGGCCACCTATCTGCTCGCCAAGAAGATGATCGAAGCAGGCGCTTGTGCTCTCCAGATCGAGAACCAGGTCTCCGATGAGAAGCAGTGCGGCCACCAAGACGGCAAGGTCACCGTTCCCCACGAGGACTTCATCGCCAAAATCAACGCGATCCGCTACGCATTCCTCGAACTCGGAATCGACAACGGCATCATCGTGACCCGCACCGACTCCCTCGGCGCTGGCCTCACCCAGAAGATCGCCGTGTCGAAGACCCCGGGAGACTTGGGCGACCAGTACAACTCGTTCCTCGACGTCGAAGAAATTTCGGCAGATCAGCTCGACGACGGTGACGTCATCATTCGCCGCGAGGGCAAGCTGCTTCGCCCGAAGCGCCTCCCCTCGAACCTGTACCAGTTCCGCGAAGGCACCGGCGAAGATCGCGTTGTGCTCGACTCGATCACCTCGCTCGATAACGGCGCAGATCTGCTGTGGATCGAAACCGAGAAGCCGCACGTGGAGCAGATCGCCGGCATGGTTGACCGCATCCGTGAGGTTCACCCGAACGCGAAGCTCGTGTACAACAACAGCCCATCGTTCAACTGGACCCTCAACTTCCGCCAGCAGGCCTACGACCTGATGGTTGAAGAGGGCAAGGACGTCTCAGCGTACGACCGCAGTGCTCTGATGAACCCCGAGTACGACGACACCGAGCTCGGCCGCCTGGCGGATGAGAAGATCCGCACCTTCCAGCGTGACGGTTCGGCACGTGCCGGGATCTTCCACCACCTCATCACGCTGCCGACCTACCACACGGCCGCGCTCTCGACCGACAACCTCGCCAAGGGCTACTTCGCCGATGAGGGCATGCTCGCCTACGTCGCCGGCGTCCAGCGCGAGGAAATCCGCCAAGGTATCGCGACAGTTCGCCACCAGAACATGGCTGGATCCGACATCGGTGACACCCACAAGGAATACTTCTCCGGCGACGCTGCCCTCTTGGCTGCCGGTGAAGATAACACGATGAACCAGTTCGACTAATCGCGGGGGATTGCGACGTCGAATTGATTCTTCGGACGGCGGGGGCTCGAGTTTTTCTCGGGCCCCCGCCTTTTCGCGTCTCGACTAGTGTGTGAGGGTATGGCAACGATCCTTATCACCGGCGCGAGCTCAGGGCTCGGCGAAGAGATGGCGCGCACCTACGCCTCGCGTGGGAACAACCTCGCGCTGTGCGCCCGCCGACTCGATCGCCTTGAAGCGTTGCGCGAGGAACTGCAGCGCGAGCACCCGGGCGTGGACGTGCAAGTGGCGGCCCTCGATGTGAACGATGCGGGCGCCGTCGAAAAAGTATTCACCGACTTTGCGCAGCACTTTGGCGGCCTCGAGATTGTTATCGCGAACGCCGGGATCGGTAACGGTGGGCCGATCGGCATGGGCGCGGCGGCAGAGAACCGCCATGTCATCGAGACGAACGTTGTTGGGATGATCAACCAGATCGAGCCGGCCGTGAAGATGTTCCGTGAACGGGGGCGCGGGCAACTCGTGATGGTGTCGTCGTTCGCCGCCGTGCGCGGGATGCGTAAATCGATGACGGCGTACTCGGCGTCGAAGGCGGCCGTGGCGGCGCTCGCCGAGGGGCTGCGTATTGAGAACGTTCCGGGATTGACCGTGACGACGATTTATCCCGGATACATCGCCACCGAAATGACCGGATCGGGGCGCAAGAAGCCGTTTATGGTCGATACCAAGACCGGCGTTGCGGCGATCGTGCAGGCGATCGATGCTCGCAAGAAGAAGGCGTTCGTGCCGTGGTGGCCGTGGGCGGTGCTCGCGAAGGTGTTTCCAATCCTGCCCGCGAGCGTTGTGCGGATGATGACGTAGGTCGCGGACGAGGACCCACATAGGAGGTCGACGTCTCTGTGTAGCGACATCGTGAGTGCCGGATAGCAGCAGGTTGGTGATGCAGATCACCGACTTGGTGCGAAATGGGGCGGGAATAAAGACCTCCTATTCATAGTTGAGCCTAGTGGACTCAAGTTCGGGTTGACATCTCCCTTTCGGGAGCGCACACTAGTCAGCGGAACAAACTTGAGTGTCAAAGACTCAACTATCAATAAGGAGAAAACCTCATGGCACGATCGGTCGGAATTGACCTCGGTACCACCAACTCCGTGGTTGCCGTTCTCGAAGGTGGCGAACCCACCGTGATCGCGAATGCCGAGGGCGCCCGCACCACGCCATCGGTAGTCGCATTCTCAAAGGCAGGCGAGGTGCTCACCGGTGAGGTGGCAAAGCGCCAGGCCGTAACTAACGTTGATCGCACGATCTCCTCAGTCAAGCGTCACATGGGCACTGACTGGAGCGTCGAGATCGACGACAAGACCTACACCGCGCAGGAAATCTCCGCGCGCATCCTCGGCAAGCTTAAGAAGGACGCCGAAGCATACCTCGGTGAGGATGTCACGGACGCCGTGATCACGGTTCCCGCGTACTTCTCGGACTCCGAGCGCCAGGCAACAAAGGAAGCTGGCCAGATCGCCGGCCTCAACGTGCTGCGCATCGTTAACGAGCCGACCGCCGCTGCACTCGCCTACGGCCTGGAAAAGGGTAAGGAAGACGAGCTCATCCTCGTCTTCGACCTTGGTGGTGGAACGTTCGACGTCTCGCTGCTCGAAGTTGGCAAGGATG
>CAYVDF010000109.1:0-6122 GCA_964450475.1 uncultured Pseudactinotalea sp. | reverse complement strand
GTCGCCGCGGCGCCGTCGTTAATACCCGAGGCGTTGCCCGCCGTCACTGAACCCTCCTTAGCGAACGCGGGGCGCAGCCCGGCGAGCGATTCCAGGGTCGTGTCGGGGCGCGGGTGCTCATCCACCGAGACCTCAACAGGCCGGCGGCCCGAGGTCGTCACCGTAACGATCTCCTCGGCGAAGGCTGCCTTCGCCTCATCCGTGGCTGCACGGCGCTGCGATTCGAGCGCGAACGCATCTTGATCCTCGCGGGAAATATTAAACTTTTCCGCTACGTTTTCCGCCGTGACCCCCATGTGCTTGCTACTGAACGGGTCGGTGAGCATCGCGACCGTTCCATCGACCAGCGCGCGATCGCCGAGGCGGTCGTTGAAGCGGGCATTGAAGTCATAGAACGGCATCCGGGTCATGTTTTCGGCGCCGCCAGCAACGACGACGTCGACCCCGCCCCACAGCAGCTCTTGGGCGCCAGACCACACCGCTTGGGTACCCGAGCCGCACAGGCGGTTGACGGTGAATGCGGGTGTATCTTTGGCGAGTCCTGCGCCGAGCGCGATGCGCCGCGAGATATACGCATCGCCCGCGACTTGGCCGATCGTGCCGATGACGACCTCACCGACGCGGGAGGGGTCGACCCCAGAGCGGCGCAGCGCTTCGGCTGTAGCCTGGGCTCCGAGCTCGTGAGCCGGGGTGTCCTTAAATGCCCCGCCGAAGCGTCCAACTGGGGTGCGGGCTCCAGCGACGATTGCTACCTTCTGCCGTGACATGACCTGTTCCTTTCACACTGCGCGGGTGCGCAAAAACTTCTCTAGATGGGGTGCGGCTCGGCCGCTTCGGTTGAATTCAAGATGGAGGGCGGTCTGGCGCAGGGCGGAATCGAGGAAACGCTCCCGAGTCGTCTCCCAGCCCGCGCTCCACGTGAGGTGCTCGGCGTACTCCCACACGGTCGCATCACCCAACTGCGGGATGAGCTCAGCTACTTCGTGCGTGCGCTGCAGGTGGTGCGCGCGGATTTCCTGCACCCGCGCGGCAGCCCCGCGGTAGGGGAATTCATGCCCGGGCAGCACGGTGAAGTCAGAATATTTTTCGACGGCGTCAAGCGAGGTGAGAAACTCATCGAGCGGATCGCTATCTGGGAGCATCCCGAGCCCGATGCCGGCAAAAATTCGCGGGAGCAGATGGTCCCCCGCGTATACCAGTTCCCTCTGCTCATCGACGAGACAGATGTGCCCGGACGTGTGGCCGGGGGTGAGCACTACGCGAAGGTTGTGGCTACCCAAAACTAGCCGCTCGCCGTCGTTAACCATGCGATCGGCGGTGAGGCGGTCTACGTCAACAGGAATCCGGGCGCGCTTCAGCGCCGCGCTGATGTCGGAGACGGGCACGCCCCACGAACGCAGTTCGTCGATGCGGCCGGCGTCATCGCCTTCACGCGCGCGGCTGGTTTCAACGATGACGTCGCTCTCGATGCGCGACAAGATCACCGAGGCGCCTGTGAGATCGCGGATGCGCGGAGCAAGGCCGATGTGATCGGGATGGAAATGCGTGACGACGACCGTGCGGACGTCGTCAAGGCTCCGGTCGATGGCCGCGAGTGCGGAATCGATCGCCTCCAGGCTCGCATCGGTGTCGAGCCCGGCGTCAATGAGGTGGACGTCGCCAGAGTCCTCCAGCAGCGCGTAGCACAGCGTCGAGACCATCGAGCCGAACTGCAGCGGCACCGGAATCGCAAGAACGTCGTTGGTGATGGCGAGGGACGGGCCAACTTCACCGCGATCCCACGCCTGCTTAAGTTCTTCTCCGAACGCCCGCACCATGCCAGTTTATCGAATGATCTCGCGGCTGTTCGGCGAATGCGCGGCTAACGAAACTCAGGTGGACGGATCGAGAGGTAGTCGATATCTCCGCCCTGGCGAATCACGTGAGCCACGGCCGAGGCGACCTCGTGCGGCGTCAAATAACGCTCCGCTTGGTACTGCGCGCCTTCGCTCGCAACGAGTTGGCGCTGCATGTCGGTGTCGGTGCGACCGGGCGCCACCGTCGAGACCCAAATGCCGCGGGGGCCAAGATCGAGACGGAGGCTTTCGGCGAGCCCGTTGAGGGCGAACTTCGTCGCCGTGTATACGGGCGTGGTCGCGGAACCACGCCGTCCAGAGCCGGAGTTGATCATGACGACGCGGCCCTTTGCGGCGTCGAGGGCGGGCAGGAAAGCCCGCGTGAGCGACGCGATCGCGGTGACGTTGATAGCGAAGGAGCGGGTGAAGTGCTCGTCAGTACTTTCGACGAGGCGCCCGGCTTCGAATACGCCTGCGCTATGGACGAGGACATCGAGCCGTTCAAGGCCGAGCGCCTGGACCGCCGGGGCGATGCTCGCATGATCGGCCAGATCCACGTGGCTCGTTCGTGCGCCGAGCGCCTCCGCGGCCGCCTCTAGGCGCTGTTCGTCGCGCCCCATGATGACGAGGTCGTGATCGTCCTTGAGCTGCTCTGCGATTGCGTACCCGATTCCGCGGGTGCCGCCCGTGATTACTGCTACCGGCTTCATACGTCATCGTCTCCCGTGGTGCTCGCGTCGCCTTACGAAATGTGATCGTAGCGGAGTCAACCCAAAGAATCCGCTGGCTACCGGTAGAACGTCTCGCCGCTGTGAGCAGTCGGTTGGAGTAAGTAGCCCCAAAATCTAGCCATTTGATCTTGGTGCACGGCGGATAGATCCCTAAGCTCGATGCATGGCAGCAACTGATATTCCTACCGAACTCGGGGTCCAGGTTCGGCCCCAGCACGTGACCTACAACCAGATGCGTGATGCCGTGTTGCGGCTTGAAGATCTCGGCGTTGACATCGTGTTCAACTGGGATCACTTCTTTCCGCTTTCTGGTGACCCCGATGGTCTCCACTTTGAATCGTGGACGCTCCTTGCCGCGTGGGCGGAGCTCACCGAACGCGTGGAGATTGGCGCGCTCGTTAACTGCAACGCGTACCGCAACGCCGACCTGCAGGCCGACATGGCTCGCACGATCGACCACATTTCTGGTGGCCGCTTTATTTTCGGCACCGGCTCGGGCTGGTTTGAACGGGACTTCACCGAGTACGGCTACGAGTTCGGCACGGCCGGTAGCCGCCTCGACGCCCTCGGCGACGCGCTTCCACGAATCGAATCGCGGTGGGCGAAGCTCAACCCGCCCCCGACTCGGAAGATCCCGATCCTCATCGGTGGCAAGGGGCGCCAGAAGACACTACGCTTCGTGGCTCGTCACGCTGATATTTGGCATAGCTTCGTCCAGCCAGATGAGCTGCGCGAGCTTCGTGATGTGCTCAGCCGCTGGGCTGAGGTGGAGGAGCGCGATCTGAGCAATCTGGTGATCTCCAACAGCCTCGGCAACCGCGAGGACACCGAAGTCGAGGAGCTCTACGACCTCGGCGTGCGCCTCTTCACCCTGGATTTCAACGGCCCAGACTACGACTGGGACAGGCTCGCCAAGTGGTTGAAGTGGCGCGATGCCAAGAACGGAAAATAATCTACTCGTCGAGCTCGGTGCGGAACGGTGCCCCGGTTAGTTCACGAAGTTCCTCTTCGGTGACCCCAGGCGCGAGCTTACGCAACACGAGCTCGCGATCCACGACGTCAAATACGCAACGATCGGTAATGATCCTGTCGACGACGCCCACACCGGTTAGCGGAAGGTCACATTCGGCAACGATCTTGGGTTCGCCGTGACGCGAGACGTGATCCGTCATGACGATGACTCGTGGCGTTCCCGCCACGAGGTCCATGGCACCACCCATTCCCTTGACGAGTTTGCCCGGAATCGTCCAGTTCGCGAGGTCCCCCGAGGCCGACACCTGCAGCGCCCCAAGGATCGCGGTGTGCACATGTCCACCGCGGATCATGGCGAACGAGGTGGCGGAATCGAAGATAGCGGCGCCGGGTTTGAGCGTGACGGTCTGCTTGCCGGCATTGATGAGGTCAGGGTCTTCTTCACCCTCATAAGGAAACGGGCCCATCCCGAGAATTCCGTTCTCGGATTGGAGCATGACTTCGACGCCCTCGGGCAGGTTATTCGCCACGAGGGTCGGCATTCCAATTCCAAGGTTGACGTACTGGCCGTCTTCCAGTTCGCTCGCCGCAATCGCGGCCATTTCATCGCGCGACCACATGCTAGTTTCCTTCCCGAGTACGGACCGTGACTTGTTCGATGTGTTTCACCGGATCCTCAACGGCCACGAGACCTTGAACGAAGACGCCGGGAGTATCGATATTCTCCGGATCGAGGAAGTCCTCCGAGATGTGCTCAGCCTCAGCAATTGTGAATTTGCCGGACATCGCAACGAGTGGATTGAAGTTGCGAGCGGTGAGGCGGTAGCGCAGGTTGCCCTGGCGGTCAGCCGTGTTAGCGCGCACCAGGGCGAGATCAGCGACGATGCCGCGCTCCAAAATGACGCGCTTGCCGTCGAACTCTGCCTCGGGCTTGCCCTCAGCCACAGGCGTGCCGACTCCTGTTGGCGTATAGAACGCGGGGATGCCCGCACCGCCAGCACGGAGGCGCTCGGCGAGCGTTCCTTGCGGAACGAACTCGACGTCGAGCTCACCTGCGAGGTACTGCTGTGCGAACAGCTCGTTCTCCCCAACGTAGGAGGCCATCACCTTAGAGACCTGCCCATTTTCGAGGAGCACGCCAAGGCCCTTGCCGTCGACACCCATGTTGTTCGACACGATCGTCAGATCATCAACCCCGAGGTCGCGAAGGGCAAAGATGAGGTTGGTCGGGATCCCGCACAGGCCGAACCCTCCCACGGCGATCGTCATCCCTGAGCGCGCGACGCCCTCTAAGGCGGCTGCGGCGCTATCGCGCAATTTCATCGACTCGTCACTTCCCTCAATAGTTCAATAGATGACCACATGCGGTCTTCCGCATTTCACACCTGAGCGGGCAAGCATTATCTGCTCTGCTCGGTGCGCGTTCGCTGGATTTCCTCGATGAAAACTCAACGATTGCACGGAATATTCGCCAGGTGGCGCAATTAATTTAAAGATACTGAAGCACTTCTTGGCTTTCAAGCCAGCCGAAACCTTTGATCACACAACGGCACATCGAGGCAGTATCGTTCACTGTATGAACGCTTCGCAGTCTGCAGGTGCGCAGGTCATCACCCGAACAACGGCGATCCTGCGCGCGGTCAGCAACTCCCAAACTGGGCTTCGCACGAGCGAGGTAGCACGACTCACGAACATTCCCCGGCCCACAACTCATCGCCTGCTCACAGCATTGAGCACGCACGGATTTGTCGACCGTGACTCCTCCAACCGATGGCATCTGGGCCCTGAGCTTTATCTGCTCGGCACCCTCGCCGCGGATCGGTATGACATCACCCCTGCAGCCAACGAGCACATTCGAGCGCTCTCAGAGGCGACCGGCGAGAGCGCCTTTCTCTCCGTGCGCAGAAACTTTGAGACGATCTGCCTCGTTCGTCACGAGGGCGCGTTCCCGATCCGATCCTTTGTGCTGTTCGAGGGTAAGAGGTTTCCGCTCGGGGTGGCCTCTGCTGGCCTCGCTATTTTGTCGTTCTTGCCCAACGAGCAGATCGAGAGCTACCTACGGCAAGCAAACCTCGAAGCCATACACGGTGAGCGTTTCACAACGGCCGCGCTGTGGGAACAGATCCGCGCGACCCGCGAGCGCGGATGGGCACTCAACCCAGGCCTCGTCGTGGAGGGCAGCTGGGGCATGGGCGCCGCAGTGTTCAATTCCGCTGGCGCACCCACGTGGGCGCTCAGCCTCACAGGGATCGAGCCGCGGTTTGGACCCGATCGGCAGGCGTTTCTTGGCCATCTTTTGCTGAAGCATGCCCACGAACTTGGCCAGCACCTGAACACGCGAACGGCGAGCCCGGACTAGCCAGACTCGCCGTTCGCAAATGAACTAATCGGCCGATTCCTCGGGGCGCTCTAGCGCTTCGAGATCGGCAGCATCGGCAACGTAGCCCTCAATGTGCCGCTCGTCTGGGCCGTTGTATTCCGAGAGCGGGCGGATGAGCGCGTTGGACGCCTGCTGCTCCAAGACGTGCGCCGTCCAGCCGGTGATGCGCGAGGCAACGAACAGCGGCGTGAACGTCGGGGTGTC
>CAYVDF010000108.1:5111-6282 GCA_964450475.1 uncultured Pseudactinotalea sp. | reverse complement strand
CCTTGTCGGGTCTCGCGCTCAACCACATCATCGAAGAAAACCTCCCCAAAGGCGTCCTCAACACGGTCGTCGGCGCCGGCGAGGTCGGCGCGAAGATGGTGGCATCGGAGAAGATAGCCAAGATCATGTTCACCGGCTCCACCGCCACGGGTAAGAAGATCGTCGAAGCCTCTGCCGGCAACCTCAAGCGCCTCACGCTTGAACTCGGCGGCAACGACGCCGGCATCGTGCTCGATGATGTCAACCCGAAGGAAATCGCCGAAGACCTGTTCTGGGGCGCGTTCATCAACACCGGCCAAACGTGCGCCGCGCTCAAGCGCCTCTACGTTCCCGCATCGATTTATGACGACGTGGTGACGGCTCTCGCTGAAGTCGCCGCCAACGTACCTATGGGAGTGGGTCTCGAGGAAGAAAACCTTCTTGGCCCCCTCCAGAACGAAATGCAGTTCAATGTCGTCGACCGCCTCGTGGAATCGGCGAAGGCCTCCGGTGCCCGGGTCGTCCTGGGCGGGGACCCTGACCGCGATGCCCCTGGCTATTTCTACCCGACGACGCTGATCGCCGATATCGACCCGAACAACGACCTCGTTATCGAGGAACAGTTCGGCCCTGCCCTGCCGATCATCAAGTACGAGACCCTCGATGAGGCGATCGAGTATGCCAACAGCCTCGACGTCGGGCTCGGCGCCTCCGTGTGGTCCGCCGACCGCGATAAGGCTCGCGAAGTTGCCGCAAAGATCCAGGCGGGAACCGTGTGGATCAACAGCCACGGTGGGATCCACCCGGTGGTCCCCTTCGGCGGTGCGAAGCAGTCCGGCTACGGCCTAGAGTTCGGTGTCGATGGCCTGAAGGCCGTCGCCCAGCCGCAGGTCGTTAACGGCTAACCCACATGGGGGAGGAGTGTGAAAGCTCCGTGCGATATTGCCCACCTTCAGGTGATATTCAGGCGAATCGGGTAATACTGAAGCCTGCGAATTCATATTTAGGTACTCGGAAGGCGAATCGTGCCGAAAGATTCACGCTCCTCCTCACAATCCTTTGACGACATCGTTGCGGGCCGGCAGGGCTCATCCCAGCCACCGGCCCGCCGTTCCGTGCGCGATCGCAACACCGGCAACACTGGTAACGCCGGCGAAACCCGCCGTTCCCGCCGCGAAGCCGAAGTCACCAA
>CAYVDF010000108.1:0-5011 GCA_964450475.1 uncultured Pseudactinotalea sp. | reverse complement strand
GAGGATGTCGCGCTCGCAGAAACGACGACCGTGTACTACGCCGACGGTGAGACCGTCATGGGTCAATTCCCCGGTATTCGCCGAACGATCATCGATACCACCGAGCTGCCCGATCACGTGGGCAACGCGATCGTCGCCTCGGAAGACAGGCGCTTCTACACCAACGTCGGAGTTGACCCGATCGGGATTGCCCGAGCATTCATCAACAACATCACAGGCGGTGCCCGCCAGGGTGGCTCGACGATTACGCAGCAGTATGTTGAGCGCTACTACACCGGCGATAACCCCGGCTACGTCGGCAAGGCCAAAGAGGCGATCCTCGCCCTGAAGATCGACCGGCAGCAGTCCAAGGAGGAAATCCTTGGCAAGTACATGAACACGATCTACTTCGGCCGGGGCGCCAACGGGATCGAGCAGGCCGCGAAGGAATACTTCGGCAAGCCGGCCGCGGAGCTCACGGTGTCGGAATCGGCGATGCTCGCCGGCATCATCCCCTCGCCGTCGAACTGGGATCCAGCCGTCAACCCTGACCGCGCCGAGCAGCGGTGGAACCGCACCCTCGACCTGATGGTCACCTCCGAGTTCATCACCCAAGCTGAACGCGATAAGCAGGTCTTCCCCGAGGTCCGCGACCCCGGCCGCGTCGACACCTTCGGCGGCCCCAACGGATACATTCTCAAAACTGTTGAGGCCGAGCTCGTCAACGTCGCCGGTTTTGACGCCGAGGATGTCGCCACGGGCGGCTACCGCGTCGTCACCACCATCGATCCCCGTCTCCAAGATGCGGCCGTCACCGCGGCAGAGAACCTGCCCGAGGGTCACGCCCCGAACCTGCGCGTGGGGCTCGTCTCCCTCGACAACGAAACCGGTGAGATCCGGGCGATGTACGGCGGGCCAGACTACCTGGAGAAGCCGTTCAACGCCGTCACTCAAGGGCGAGCCCAAGCCGGCTCGACGTACAAGGTGTTCACCCTCCTTGCGGCGCTGGAGCAAGGCTACGACCTCGGCAAGCGTTACCCCTCGAAGAGCGGCATGGAAGTCGTTCCGGGATGGCGCCCGGAGAACGCCGACGGCTCAAACCGCGGCAACATCGACCTCGTGACCGCCACGCAGCACTCGGTCAACACCTCCTACGCCCTGCTCAACGTCGATGTCGGTCCCGCGCGCGCGAACGAGATGGCCGTGCGCCTTGGCGCGTTCGAATCAGAAGAAGGCCTGAGCACCGAGCCCTCGAACGTGCTCGGCTCCGAATCCCCAACCGTGCTGAACAACGCGCGAGCGTTCTCCACGATCGCGAATGATGGGAAGAAGACGACCCCGCACATCGTACGCACCGTCGAGCGGGCGAACGGCAGCACCGTGTACAACGGCCCAACCAAATCTGAGCGCGTCATCGACTCCCAGATCGCCGCCGATGCGACGTACGCGATGACCAAGGTTATTGACGGCGGTACAGCTCACCGCGCGTCCGTTCTTGGCCGCCCAGCCGCGGGCAAGACGGGCACGTCGCAGCACAACAAGTCGGCCTGGTTCGTTGGCTACGTTCCCCAGCTCACGACCGCGGTTGCGTTGTTCCAGCCCGGCGAAAACGGTGAGGAAGAGACGATCACGCCGTTTGGTGGGTTCTCCACCATTTTCGGTGGTTCGATCCCGACGATAATTTGGACCGAGTTCATGATCGAGGCGGTCAAGGATCTGCCCGTGGAGGACTTCCCGAGCCACTCCGTAATCCGCCCTGAGCCAACCCCGACTCCAACCGAGGAAGAGGAAGAGGAGGAGGAAACGGAAGAAGAGGAGGAGGTGGAGGAAGAGCCGGAGCCCACGCCGGAGCCGACTCAGGAGCCGACACCCACGCCCACCCCGACTCCGCAGCCCACTCCAGAGCCCACGCCCGAGCCGACCCCGGAGCCCACTCCGGATCCAGAACCTGAACCCGACCCAACGCCGGGTCCACCGGATCCAGACGCGCAAGGTAAGATCCGTCACACGCCCGGTTGGCAGCGGTCGAGTGAGGTAAGCTCGGCACGTCCCTAATGTGGGATGCATGACCCTCCTGTCGCGGATGGACCGCGACCGAATGAGTCCGAAGGAGGTGGGTAGATACATGCGTAAATATGAACTCATGGTCATTTTCGACCCCGAGATCGACGAGCGCGCAGTAGCCCCCGCAATGGATAAGTTCCTCACCGTCGTCAAGGACGGCAAGGGAACTATCGATAACGTTGACGTCTGGGGATCGCGCCGTTTGGCTTACGAGATCAACAAGCGCACCGAAGGGGTATACGTCGTTGTTGACATGACGGCGACCTCTGAGCAGGCACAGGAAGTCGACCGCCAGCTTGGTCTGGCCGAGTCCGTGCTGCGCCGAAAGCTAATCCGCAAAGACGCGTAAGCGTCGCCGACCATAAATTTGGAGTGACATGGCAGGCGAAACAGTAATCACAGTCGTTGGGAACCTCACGGGGGACCCCGAGCTTCGCTTCACGCCGGCCGGCGCTGCAGTCGCAAACTTCACGGTTGCATCGACCCCGCGGAACTTTGACCGCCAGGCAAACGAATGGCGCGATGGAGAAACGCTCTTCCTGCGCTGCTCGATCTGGCGTGAAGCAGCAGAGAACGTTGCCGAATCCCTGACAAAGGGGATGCGGGTCATCGTTCAGGGCCGCCTCGTTCAGCGGTCGTTCGAAACCCGTGAAGGCGAGAAGCGCACCGTGGTGGAACTCCAGGTTGATGAGATCGGACCGTCCCTGCGTTATGCAACGGCCCAGGTCACCCGCGCGAACCGCGGTGGTGGCGGCGGCTTTGGTGGCGGTGGATTCGATGGGGGAGGCTTCGGCGGCGGACAATCCGCTCCCGCGAGCGAGGACCCCTGGGGCGGTAGCCAAGACTTTGGCTCCAACCCCCCGTTCTAAGTAACAGCCTGACTCCCACCTGCCGCGCGCAGGGGGAGTGTGATCAAGGAGAAGATTATGGCGAAGGGAAGCTCCCGTAAGCCAATCGTCAAGAAGGTTAAGCCCGTGAAGCGGACGCCCTTCGAAGGCGAGATTGACTACAAGGAAACTGCGGTTCTGCGCAAGTTCATCTCTGACCGCGGCAAGATCCGCGCGCGTCGCGTCACTGGCGTGACCGTTCAGGAACAGCGCAAGATCGCTCGTGCAATCAAGAACGCTCGTGAAATGGCCCTGCTGCCGTACTCGAGCTCGAGCCGCTAAGGGGGCGTGGATTATGGCAACCAAACTGATCCTCACCCACGAAGTTAGCGGCCTGGGTGCTGCTGGAGACGTCGTCGAAGTTCGCGACGGCTACGCCCGCAACTACCTTCTTCCCCGTGGCCTCGCCACGGCGTGGTCGAAGGGTGCCCAGCGCGAGATCGACGCCATCACGGCGGCACGTCGCAAGCACGAAATCGAGAACATCGAAGACGCTCACGCGGTTCGCGACCAGCTCGCTGACCTCACGGCCGTCGTCGAGGTTCGCGCCGGTGAAGGCGGGCGCCTGTTCGGTTCGGTGAAGACCACCGACATCGCCGAAGCTGTCGCCGCGGCCGGTGGACCGACCCTGGACCGCCGCAAGATCGAGATCGCTAGCCCGATCAAGTCGATCGGCGATCACAAGGTCTCGGTGCGCCTGCACGAGAACGTGACGGCATCGATCAACGTCGAGGTCGTTCCCGCGTAACATCGCACGGAACAATCTCGTAAGCCCGGCTTCGGCCGGGCTTTTTTATTCTTTACGCGCCGAGCACCATCCAGCGCTCACCTCGGGCGCGTACACCGGTTGCGATGGCGCGGGCGAGCATGAACGCACCGCCAAACGCGAGCCACAGCCACACGAGCCCGGCCGTGCCGCCGGGCGCCCACGCCCACACAGCAGCGGCGAACGGCACGTAGGCAACGAGCGTCAGCACGCCGGCAAACGCAAGGTAGCGACCATCGCCGGCACCGATGAGCACGCCGTCAAGAACAAACACCCACCCAGCGATCGGCATGACGACGCCGCACACGATGAGCGCCCACATTGCTGCTGTTTGCACGGCTGGATCGGAGGTGAACAGCGGGGTGATGACCAGGCCAAGCCCGGCGATGATGACGCCGATGACGGCGCCGCCAAGTACGCCCCACCACAGGGAGCGGTTGGTGAGGCGGCGAACCACGCGGGAATCGCCCGCGCCAAGGGATGCGCCGACGAGAGCCTGTGCCGCGATCGCAAGCGCATCGAGAGCAAACGCCGCGAGCGCCCACAGCGAGTTGACGATCTGGTGGGCGGCAAGGGGTACGTCACCGAGCGTCGTCGCCACGGCAACGGTCAGCAGGATCGCCCCGCGCAGCGTCAGCGTGCGGATGAGCAAGGGGACGCCGGCGCGGGCGGAGTCGAAAATGCCGCGGAACTCGGGGCGCCAGTCGATGCCGCCGAGTTTGCGCCCGCCGATGAGGACTTTGTATGTGAGCCACGCGCCCATCCCGAGTTGGGTCAACGCTGTGGCGAGGCCGGAGCCGGCGATGCCCATGTTCAGGCCGTACACGAACGTGATTGAGCCGATCGTGTTGGCGATTGCGCCAACGACTGCCGCGATGAACGGTGTGCGGGTGTCTTGCAGCCCCCGGAGGGTGCCAGTGGTGGCGAACACGAGGAGCATGCCCGTGATGCCGGGGACGGAGCTGCGCAGGTAGGCGATTGCGTGCGGCGTGACCTCGGGCGACGCCCCGAGCGCGCTAACGACCTGCGGCGCGAACACGAGCCCGATCGCGGTAACGACAAGCCCGAGGATGAGGGCGAGCCACATGCCGTCGATGCCGAGATTGATGCCCTTGCGCGTATCGCCCGCACCGTACTGGCGCGCGACGGCCGCGGTGGTGGCGTACGCGAGAAAAATAAATATTGCCACAGCGCTCATGAGCACGGTCGAGGCAAGCGAAAGCCCAGCGAGTTCAGCAGTGCCGAGGTGTCCAACGACAGCGGAGTCGATGAGCACGAAGATCGGTTCGGCCACGAGCGCCCCGAGCGCCGGCCA
>CAYVDF010000107.1:0-6391 GCA_964450475.1 uncultured Pseudactinotalea sp. | reverse complement strand
GCATGATCCTTTCCCGTGACAACGAAACGTGGGGTCGCAAGCTCAACTCCGCGGTGTTCCCCGGCCAGCAGGGTGGCCCGCTCATGCACGTCATCGCAGCAAAGGCGACCGCGCTGAAGATCGCTGCCGGTGAAGAGTTCGCCGACCGCCAGCGTCGCACGGTTTCTGGAGCGAAGATCCTCGCCGAGCGTCTCCTTGCCGATGACGTGAAGAAGGCAGGCGTCTCGCTCGTATCGGGGGGCACCGACGTGCACCTTGTGCTCGTTGACCTGCGTGACTCCGCGCTCGACGGTAAGCAAGCCGAAGATCTCCTGCACGCCGCCGGCATCACCGTCAACCGCAACTCGGTTCCGTTCGACCCGCGTCCACCGCTGGTCACCTCTGGGCTGCGCATCGGTACCCCGGCGCTCGCGACCCGCGGGTTCGGGGATGCGGAGTTCTCCGAGGTTGCCGACATCATCGCCGGTGTTCTCGTCGATGGCGAAAGCGCCGACATCGAGGGAGCCAAGGCACGGGTTGCCAAGCTCACCGAAGCGTTCCCGCTTTACCCGGGTCTGCAGCAGTAGGGGATAGCAAATCATGACCGCACGGATGCTTCCGGGCGGGCCGGTCGCCGACGCTGTTTTCGCCGACCTCGCCACCCGTATCACCGCGCTTAAAGATGCCGGGCACATCCCCGGACTCGGAACGATCCTCGTTGGGTCCGACTCCGCCTCTGCCGGATACATCCGGATGAAGCAGGAGAAGGCCCACGAGCTTGGCTTCACCTCTCCGCACATTCATCTCCCCGATGAGGCGACGCAAGCCGACCTGCTCGCCGCAATCCGTGAGATGAACGACGCCGACGAGGTGGACTCGGTGCTCATCCAGCATCCGACGCCGCCGCAGATCGATTTCGACGCCGCGTTGCTCACCCTCGACCCGGATAAGGATGTCGATGGGCTACACCCGGTCAACATGGGGCGCCTCGCCCTCGGCATGCCCGGGCCAACGCCCTGCACGCCGGCAGGCATCGAGGCGCTCCTTGCGTACTACGAGATCCCCACGAAGGGACGCAACGTAACGATCCTCGGGCGCGGCACCACGCTCGGTCGGCCACTAGCGCTGCTGCTGTCGCAAAAGCGTGACACCGCCGATGCCGCCGTGACCGTCGTTCACTCGGGTGTGCCCGACTGGGCCGACTACACCCGCCGCGCTGACATCGTCATCGCAGCCACGGGCGTGCCCGGAATCCTCCAGCCCGAGCACATCACCCCTGGGGTCACCGTGATCGGCGGGGGAGTGCGCTACGCCGGCAAGCGCCTACTGCCCGATGTTGACGAATCGTGCGAAGCCGTCGCAGGTGCCATCACCCCGCGTGTGGGCGGGGTCGGCCCAACAACGATCGCGATGCTGTTCAAAAACGCCGTCGAGGCCGCTGAAAAGCGCGCGAAACTCTAACAACGCACGTGCTGCCCGCGCTGGTTCCTCTACTAGCGCGGGCAGTGGCGTTCCTAGGCCTGCGCCTCCTTGTGCGCATCTAGCTCGGCCATGCGCTTGGGCGAGGTGCGGATCATGTTGATGACCGCCACGGCAATGAGCACGATCGACAGACCAATTCCTGCCCACAGGGTCCACGGCGCTTCAGCGATGAAGATGAGCACCATCGCGGTCAGGGTCGGGGCGAGGTAGCGCACCGCCCACACCATGTACCCACCGAAGCTTGGCATCTCCACGCCGTACTCCTCGGCCACGGCCTTGACCATGAAGTTCGGCCCGTTACCGATGTAGGTGAGCGCCCCGCAGAACACGGCACCGAGGCTGATGGCGATGAGGTAGCTTTCGGGCACGCCTGCTACGAGCACCGTGCCATCGGGCATGGTCTCCCCGAGAGTGCGGGCCATCTCGAAGAACGTCACGTAGGTCGGGGCATTGTCGAGCACGGAGGAGAGGCCACCTGTGAACAGGAAGAACGTGATGTCGTTGAGCGGGAGCTTTGGTGCGACCTGGCTGAGCACGCGCAGGGCCGGGATCATGGTGAGGAAGATGCCGATGAACAGCGCGGCGACTTCGAGGATGGGGCCCCAGGTGAAGGAGTTGCGGGTGTAGCGCACCTCGTGTGGTCCCACAGCGAGGGAGAGTCCCATCGCCGAGAGCATCGCGATCTCGCGCCACGGGATGTATTGCATCGTCGTCGCGGTGCCGTCCGTGATCGCGTGCATGTCGACCGAGGGCAGGAACGCGACGGAGGCGACGACCATCCCAAGGAAGAGGATGTGGCGCTTGCCGAGGATCGCAAGGGGCGCGACCTCCGCGCGGTCTTTCGCGAGCAGCTTCTCAGGCTCGCGGCTGTAGACGATCCGGTCGAGTGAGAAGTACACGAGCAGGAGCATGCCGTTGACGAACGCCCACTCGGGGATGAGGTGGAAGGTCCACGTGAACGGAACGCCGCGGAGCATACCGAGGAACAGCGGGGGATCACCCAGCGGGGTGAGCAGACCACCGGAGTTCGCCACGGTGAAGATAAAGAACACCACCGTGTGGACGCGGAATTTGCGTTGTGCGTTAGTTCGCAGGAGCGGGCGGATGAGCAACATCGCCGCACCCGTGGTTCCGATAAACGAGGCGATCGTCGCGCCGATTGCGAGGAAAATCGTGTTGACCCCTGGCCGCGCGATGATGTCACCGGCGAGGTGGATCCCACCAGAGATCACGAACAGCGCGAGCAACAAAATAATAAACTGCGCGTACTCAACGAGTGCATCAGCAACCGGCACACCGCCGTCAAGCACCCAAATGTAGGCAGCGACGGGAATACCGAGAACGAGGGCCACGAGTAACTTGTTCCGATTGCGCTCCCACCACTCCGCGGTTGCGGGGATGAGCGGCAAGATCGCGATCGATAGCAGCATCACCGCGAACGGAATTACTGTCTGCCAGCCAAGTACGGATTCGGGGGTCACCTTTGGTCCCAACGGTGTTCGGAAATAATTCTGTTCAACCCTACCGTGAATCGTGCTCCGGGCAGCACCAGAATTTACTCCTCGGCAGGCTTGTTATCGGGCTGATATTGAGCTCGAACCACCTACCTGCGGAGGGCCTTGCGGGCGAGGGTGTTACCGAGCCACTGCACGAGCTGAACGATGATGACGATCACCACGACGACGATCGCGGTCACGGCCCAGTCGTAACGGTGGTATCCGTAGACGATCGCGAAGTCGCCCAGCCCTTCGGCCCCGAGGTATCCACCAATGGCGGACATGTCGAGCACACCGATGAACAGGAACGTGTACCCAAGGATCAACGGCGCGAGCGCCTCAGGGATGAGCACCGTGACGATGATCCGCATGGGCGAGGCGCCCATTGCGCGGGCCGCCTCGATCACGCCGGGGTCGATCGACACGAGGTTCTGCTCCACGAGCCGCGAGAACACAAACGTCGCCATGACGACCATCGCGAAGGTAAACGCGTTGATCCCGATCGTCTTACCGGTGACGAGCCTGGTCAGCGGGCCGAGTGCGACGAGGAAGATGATGAACGGAATCGGCCGCACGATGTTGACCGCTATGTTGAGGATCGCGAAGATTACGCGGTTCTCAAGCAGCGCGCCCTTGCGTGTCACGTACAGACCGATGCCGAGCACGAGCCCGAAGAACCCACCCACGAGCAGGGTGATGAGCACCATGTAGGCGGTCTGCCCAAGCGCCGTCCACAGGAGAGGAACGAGATTATCGATGCTCATTTCGAAGCCTCCAGGGGGTTTGCGGCGGTGCCCCAGTCAACGAGCTCGGCTCGGCCGGTGAGCTCGGTGACGGCTGCCGCAGCGTCACCGCCAGAAAGTTCATACGTCAGCGAGCCGGAGGGACGCCCCGCGACCTCGGTAATCGATCCGTACACGACGCTCGCCTCAACGCCGTGCTGCGCAAATACCTTGTTGACGTCGGCACTCGTCGCGCGTTCGTCGTCGACGCCAACCGTAACCAGCTGGCCGGGGTGCCGGCCGCGCAGACGCGTCAGCACATCGGGGGTGGGGCGGTCATGCAGCGTGGCGGCAACGAACTTGCCCGTGATTGGGGCCTGCGGGCGGGTGAACACGTCGTAGGTGTCACCCAGTTCGACGACGTGGCCGTCTTCCATCACAGCGACGCGGTCGCAAATCGCGCGCACGACGTTCATTTCGTGTGTGATCACCACGACCGTCACGCCAAGTTCGGTGTTCACCCGCTTCAGCAGCGCGAGAACGTCCGTGGTGGTCTCAGGGTCGAGTGCGGAGGTCGGCTCGTCCGCGAGGAGGATCGATGGTTTGGAAGCAAGTGCGCGGGCGATGCCAACGCGCTGCTTTTGCCCACCCGACAGCTTCGAGGGGTAGGTGCGGGCCTTGTCAGACAGGCCAACGAACTCCAGCATCTCGGCAACGCGTGCATCGCGCTCGTCCTTGGGCCAGCCAGCGACCCGCAAAGGGTAGGCGACGTTCGCGGCAACGGTGCGGGAGTTCATGAGGTTGAAGTGTTGGAAGATCATCCCGATCTTCTGCCGCAGGGGCCGCATTCGCGACTCCGGCAGGCCGGCAATCTCCGTACCGGCAACAACGAGGGAGCCCGAGGTCAGCGGCTCGAGCGCGTTAATAAGGCGGACGAGGGTGGACTTGCCTGCACCGGAATACCCGATGACGCCGAAAATCTCCCCGTCATTAATCGACAAGGAGACGTTATTGACGGCGCGCAGGTCGCCGAAGTCTTTCGTTACGCCCGTAAATTCAATGATGGCCACGATGGAAAGCCTAATCCCTGAACATGCCTGTAGACCCACGTTTGGTGGGTCTACAGGCGTGAATTGCTCGTTACTTCTTCAGGTTTTCTTCGATCTCCGACAGGATTCGCTGGAGGTCCTCAGCGGGGTTGTCGAGGAACGCGGCGGTGCCACCGGCGGTTTCCTGAACGCCGTCAAGCACAGACTGGTTCTTGTAGATCTCGATGAGCTTGGCGAAGGTCTCGTTGTCCTTATCGGCCGCGCGCGATACCCAGACGTTGATGTACGGCTCAGCAGCCGACTTGTGCGGGTCGTCAGAGTAGATCGCGTCGGTGGATTCGAGGTCAGCCTTGCCGAGCCAGTCGTTGTTGATGATCGAGGCGTCGACCTCGTTGAGAACGGTCGGGGTCTGGGCGGCGTCAATTCCGCGAACCTTGACGCGCGACTCGGCTTCGATGATCTCGAACGGGGTGGAGAAGGAGTTCCCGCCGCCCTCGAGCTTCAGCAGACCGGCTTCCTGGAGCACGAGAAGTGCACGTGCCTGGTTCGTTGCATCGTTCGGGATGGCAATCTCGCCTCCCTCTGGGATGTCATCAATGCTCGCGTGCTTCTTGGAGTACAGCCCCAGCGGGTACACGGCGGTCGCCGCGATCGGGGTGAGGTCCTGGCCGGCGTTAACGTTGAAGCCTGCGAGGAACTGCAGGTGCTGGAACTGGTTGAGGTCGAGGTCACCGTCAGCAAGCCCCTGGTTGGGGAGCTGGTAGTCGGTGAAGTTCTTGAACTCGACGAAGATACCTTCTTCCTTCGCGAGATCGGCGAAGGTCTGCCAGTACGGCTCGGCCGCAGTGGTTACGCCGATGACGATCGGGTCGTCCTCGGTGCCGGCCGAGGCTGTGCCGGAGGTGGAGCCGCCACCACAGGCCGACAGGGCGAGGGCTCCGGCAGCAAGAACGGCTGCGGCACGCAGGGTGCGGGAGAAACGGTTAGACATGATGTTTCCTTTTGGTGTGAGGGGGATTTCGGCGCACAGGGCAGCGGAACATCCAAGAGGATGGATCGTGACCCGCGCAGGTTGGTTGATTAAATGTGAACAGGCAAAACGCGCGAACGTCTTAGTTCGACATTCGCATTCGGGCCATCAGCCCTGCGCGGTGAATTGATTCGGTCACGAGCACCATTCTGGGCGCTCGCGCCGTTAAAAGAAAACTGCCCCCGAAATCGTCCACAAAGTGAGACGTCCGGGGGCAGTTCGGCCGATCGGGCCGACACAATTGGCCTAACTACACGAGGACACCAGGAGGTAGGAGGTGCCTTCGGCCTGGAGGCTCGTCACCGTCGCATCACCGTTACCGAGGTAGGCGAGGCTACCGATCGCGTAGTAGGGGTTGTAAGGGTTGACGCCGTAGGACAGGGCTCGCCCCTCCGCCTTGTGCTCGGCGTTCGTTGCCGTGAAGCACGTCGCGGGCTCGGGATCGGGTTCCGGTTCTGGATCAGGATCGGGGTCTGGTTCTGGGTCCGGATCAGGCTCTGGTGTTGGATCGGGATCGGGCGTGGTGCTCGCCGCGTCCACGCGGCGGTTGTTCTCGAAGAAGAACTTCGTGACGTAGGCCGGGTAGTCGATGCTGTTGGCGGAGATGTAGGTGCCACCGGTTCCTGCACCAGC
>CAYVDF010000106.1:0-6415 GCA_964450475.1 uncultured Pseudactinotalea sp. | reverse complement strand
AGATCCTTGACCGGCGCTGACAGGTGCGCGCGATCGAATCCGAGGCGCTCCAAGAGTTGAGCCGGTGTGAGGTCGCGGCCTTCAACGTTGAACGATGCCTTCGTGCGGGCGAGCACCTCGCGCACCCGGTCGTCGGAAATTTTTTCCAGCTGCGAGAACTGCTGGTCGAGCACCGCGAGCTTGACCGTCTTGCCGCGCTTGATTCGCCCGCCACTTGGTTTGATCGTGCCGGCGATGAGCCCGAGCAGGGTGGATTTGCCCGCTCCGTTGGCGCCAAGGATCCCAGTGCGCTCGCCTGGGGCGATGCGCCAGGTCACGTCCCGTAGAACGTCATGATCGCCGAACGATACCGAAACGTCCTCGAGATCCACGACGTCCTTACCCAGTCGAGCCGTGGCGAGAGTCGCGAGCTCAATCGAATCGCGTGGCGGTGGCACGTCGGCAATGAGACGATTTGCGGCCTCGATACGGAACTTTGGCTTCGCGGTCCGCGCGGGAGCGCCGCGGCGCAACCACGCGAGCTCTTTGCGCATGAGGTTCTGGCGCTTTTGTTCCGTGACCGCAGCGATGCGGTCACGTTCGATGCGCTGGAGAACCCACGCGGCGTACCCACCCTCGAAGGGTTCAACGATGCGGTCGTGCACTTCCCACGTCGAGGTCGAGACGGCGTCGAGGAACCAGCGGTCGTGGGTGATGACGAGCAGGCCGCCCTCGCCGGGGTGCCAGCGCGAGTTCAGGTGCTTCGCGAGCCAGGCGACGCCCTCCATATCGAGGTGGTTCGTTGGCTCATCGAGTCCGATCACGTCCCAGTCCCCCGCGAGCAGCGCAGCGAGTGCAACGCGGCGGCGCTGCCCACCTGAGAGCGTGCCGATCGTCGCGTCCCAATCAAGGTCGGACGTGAGCCCGGTGATGACGTCGCGGATCTTGCGGTCAGATGCCCATTCGTGTTCGGCCGCCTCGCCGACGATCGAGTAGCCGACGGTTGCGGCATCATCGAGGGTGTCGCTCTGGTCGAGCATCCCCACCCGCAGACCGGTGCGCCATGTGACGCGCCCGTCGTCGGGTTCCATCCGGCCGAGCAGCATCCGCATGAGCGAGGATTTACCTTCGCCATTGCGACCGACGATGCCGATGCGGTCACCGGCGTTGATGCCGATGTTGACAGAATCGAAGACGATTCGGGTCGGGTATTCCAAGTGGAGGCCTTCGGCCCCAAGCAAGTGTGACATTACTGCTTATTTTACGGCGGCAGCGACGTGCGCGAATTCCTCGATCGTTAGGGTCTCTCCGCGACGCGATGGGTCAATGCCGGCGGCGCGCAGGATGTCTTCGGCCTCGGCGGGGCTTCCCGCCCACGAGGCGAGCGCCGAGCGGAGCGTTTTGCGGCGCTGGGAGAACGCCGCATCGATCGCGGCGAACACATCGTCGCGGCTTGCGGCCGTCAGTGGCGCGGGGCGGCGGCGCAGGCGAACGAGTTGGGAATCCACGCGGGGCACCGGCCAAAAGATTCCGCGCCCGATTGCCCCGGCGGGTTCGGCCTCGGCGTACCACGCGACCTTCGCCGACGGCACCCCGTACACGCGCGAACCTGGCCCAGCGATGATGCGCTCGGCAACCTCCGATTGCACCATCACGAGCACAGTCTCAATGGCAGGGAAGGTCGCGAGCACGTGCAAGATCACCGGCACCGACACGTTGTAGGGCAAGTTGGCGACGAGCCGCGTGGGTGTTAGCGGCAGATCCGCGGGAGTCACCGCCATCGCGTCCATGTTGATGACGTGGAGGTTGTCTGCCGCATCGGGGGCGTATTCGGCAACCGTGCCGGGCAGTGCCTCGGCGAGCTTGGCATCAATCTCGACGGCGACGACGCTTGCTCCAGCATCGAGGAGCCCAAGCGTCAGGGAGCCGAGCCCTGGGCCAACTTCCATGACGACGTCGCCCGCCTCGACCCCGCCGGCGCGCACAATTCGCGAGACCGTACCCGGGTCGACAACGAAGTTTTGGCCGAGCACCTTGGTCGGGCGAACATCGTGGCGAGCGGCGAGCGCGCGGACGTCAGAGGCGGTGAGGCGGCGGGTAGTCACGTCTCGAACTGTGCCCCAAACCAGCGGTGGCCGCGCTCCGGGCAGGCACGCGGCCACCGATGGGCTGAAATCTTAGAGGAGCCCAAGCTTGCGGGCGCAGCCGGGCCACTGGCCCCAGCCGGAACGCGCCTGCAGAATCTGTGCACGCTTCGTCTGCTCCGCGGCACTCGCCTGGCTTGGCAGGCCAGAGCCCCCAACGGAACGCCACGTAGAGACCGTGAACTGGTACAGCCCGTGGTACAGGCCGTTGCGCGAAACGATCGAGGGGTTTCCACCCGACTCACAGCGAGCAAGGGCAGCCCACACGCCTGAGGTCGGGGCGCCACCACCGCTGCTGGAGGCCTTCGGCGCTGGCGCAGGCGCGGGGCGGGTCTTCGTACCAACCTCGATGATGTGGGTGCGAGCCTTCGTCGTGACCTCGTTGGAGATCTCTTCGCGCTCGGTCACTTCACCGTCGACGCGGGTCACTCGGGTGACGATCGTGCGTTCCCCGTTCTTTCCCTGCTGGATGACGCTCTTTTGGTCCTTGTACTTCGCGGTGTTCTTGCGAGTCTCGGTAGTGAACTTGATGACCTCAGTGGTCGTCTCATCCTCCACGCTAATGCGGGTGATCGTGACGATGGGGGTGCCATCATCACTGGCCGTCACCACAACCTCATCCTTGTCACCAAGGGTGATGTCGGCGCGGGGCAGAGCCGCAGCCAGGGGCACGGTGCCGGTGAAGGTCTTACGGATCTCCTCGCCGTCGACCTTAAAGATCACATCGCCGTCAGTAACGAGGGGCAGTGCGATTTCGGGGCGACCGTCGGAGGAGCGGGAGGCGGCCATGCGGAAGTCGCGGGCGGGTGAGGCAACGTCGGCGAGTGCATCGCCAGCGGTGCGTCCCGTCGTCCACAGTTCGACTGCCTCGCCGTCCGTGTGGAATTCAACTTGGTGCGCGGTGCGCACGGTGATCGTGTCGCCGTCCGATAGGTCAGCGAGAGGATCGGGAACGATCTCATCGTGAGGGGCGGGCTCGAAGCCGGCGGCCTCTAGGGCACCTTCGACGGATCCGGCAAAGGTGCCGATCGTCTGGACGGTCCCATCGATGTCGATGTCAACAGATTTGTGAGCCGAAGCTACGGCCAGTCCACCACCAGCCAGAACGAGCGCGAGGCCCGCTGCGATTCCGAACGTGAACCGGCGGCGGCGAGGTGAACTAGTTGTGGAGTTGGTACTCAAAGGGCGTCCTCATCTTGCGTGGGATTACTTAACCTCCCACTCGGAAGTAATGCGCGTACGCCTGCGCATATCCACAAAGCACGTAGCCTTTGGGACTCGGCGAGCCTAACCCTGCGTTTGCCGAAAAGTCACGTTTCTATAACAGAGCTGTGAGACGTTTCACGCAAATGGGGAGCGCCAGGTCACGATTTGGCGAGTGAAGCGGTTTAGTACCAACCGGTGCGCTGCGAGTGGCCCCACGCACCACAGGGCGAGCCATAACGGCCGTTGATGTAGCCCAACCCCCAGCGAATCTGAGTTGCGGGGTTCGTTAGATAATCTGCTCCAGCGCTGGCCATCTTCGAGGCCGGCAGCGACTGCGGAATACCGTACGCACCGGAGTACGGGTTGCGGGCGCGGTGGTTCCATCCACTCTCGCGCTGCCACAGCCGGTCGAGACAGCCCCACTGGTCGTCTCCCCAACCATACGAGGACAGCATGCCCCGAGCGATCCCGCGTGAGCCACCAGCAGGCGCCGGCGATGCGGCAGCAGGCGCCGGCGCAGTCGAACGCGCCGCGGGCTTCGGGGCCACCCCGGTACCAACGAGGATCACCTCGGTCACGGGCTCTGAGCCAACAGCTTGAGCAAGAATCTCTTCGGAAATAATTTCGTCGCCCTGACGCAGCACGCGCTTCGTTGCCGTCCGGAGGCCATCGCGGCCCTTGGTCTGTACGCGCTCCTGGCCCTTCAACAGGCTCGAGGTTTCCTTGCGGATCGTTTTGTGCGCGACCTTTTCTTCAACCGTTTCGATTGACTCGACGACGCGGGTGATCGTGACGTCGGTGGGCTCACCGTTCATCGGTGCATCGACGATGTCGTTGTACCCGACCTCGATGCCGGCATCGGCGAGGGCTTCAGCGAGCGTCCGGGCGCTCGTTGACACATCAGTTGTTTCGCCGTCAACCGTGACGACGATCGTGCGGAACGTGCCTCCCTCAAGCGGGAGACGGTCGACGCTACGCGAGGCGCCAGGCACACGTGGGACGACGGAGTCGCTTCCGCTAGCACTAAGGCTCGCGACGGTGACTTCACCGGTGTTGGCGGCGACGACGCCATAGGTCGCGACGGCAAGCGCCAATCCTGCGCCGGCCGCGATGGCCTTGCGGCCCCAGGATCCCTCCGATACGCGAGCCTTACGCAGGTCTCGTCTACTCACTAAAACTTCCAGATCGTCACCCGAAACTTCGGGCGACGGCGGGTAGTTGAGGTTGCTCACACGGATCCTTTTGGGTTGCCAACTGCACCATCATAACCCTCTAAAACGGTCCGTAAAGAGTTTCTGAGACATTTGACACTGAGGCGCAGAAATCTTCCAAGTTATCCCCACGCAATTGCGCGAGAAACCTAATGGTGTGAGGCAATTGGAAGGGTGCGTTGACCATGCCTCGGTGCGGCATCGGCGTCAGATACGGTGCATCGGTTTCCACAAGCAGCCGCTCGCTCGGGGTAATCCGAGCGGCCTCGCGCAGGTCATCGGCGTTCTTAAACGTCACCGTCCCAGAGAACGATAAATAGAATCCGCGGTCGAGGCATTCGCTTGCGAACTCCGCATCCCCAGAGAAGGAGTGGAAGATCGTTTGCTCCGGCGCACCATCGGCGTCGAGCACTGCGAGCACTGCGCGGTGTGCTTCGCGGTCGTGGATCTGCAGTGGCAGCCCGAGTTCCTTCGCGAGTGCGATGTGATCACGGAACGCCACCCGCTGCCATGCCCGGCCTCGCTCCCCGGCGCGGAAGTAGTCGAGTCCCGTTTCGGAGATCGCACAGACCCGCGCGTTGCGGGCGAGCTCGGAGATCTGCGCGAACGCCTCGTCGTAGGGAACCTCGTGGCGCGGCAGGAACATGGGCTTGCGGCCATCGGGCGAATCTTCCCGAACCTGGTGGTGGGAGACGACCTCGTTCGGGTGCAGCGCGACCCCGACGCGCAAGCGCGCTGCTGGCCCGGAGGGCATCTGCAGGGACGCGGCGGCGGAGTCGAGGTCGCACCCGATCTGCACGATCCGATCGACACCGACGTCGAGGGCAGCGCGCAAGTACTCCGAAACGTCGCCAGAATCGTCAACGTCGCTGCGCCGTCCGTTAATCGATTCCAGGTGGGTGTGGTTATCCACCACCCGGGTCGGCAACGGCTCCGGCGCAGGCGGGAGAGTTAGAGGACGAGACATATGGGGCCTAGTCGAGCTGGGCGCGCAGGCGCTCGAGTTCTTCTTCGACGATCGAATCGTCGAGTTTGGTGAACACCGGCGAGGGTTTGCCCACGGGCGTGCCCGCCGCGATCGGAGTGCGCCCCCACGTGCCCTTCATCGCGGAGTAGTCGCCCGTGATGATCGGGTAGGCAAAGCTCGGATCGTCGAGATCGGTCACCTCATCGATGCGGGGCTGCGGGGCGAAGGCGCCCTCTCCGGAGAAGGTCTCGTAAATGGCCTGGGCGGAGTGCGGCAGGAACGGCGCGAGCATCGTGTTGAGGTCGCTGATCGCCTGGGCCGCGGTGTGCAGCACCGAACCCTGACGCTCACGATCCTCTTTGAGTTTCCACGGGGCAGTATCCGACAGATACTTGTTCGTCTCTCCCACGAGACGCATCGCCTCAGAGATCGCGGCGCGCTGACGCTGAGTACCGAGCAGGCTCCCAACCGTATCGAAGCCGCCCTCGACTTGATCGAGCAGCGCTCGGTCGGTGTCGGTCAACGAGGCGGCCGGGATCTCCCCGAAGTTCGTATGGATGAGATTCGCCGTACGGTTGACGAGGTTGCCCCATCCCGCCACGAGCTCATCGTTGGTGCGGCGCTGGAACTCCGACCACGTGAAGTTCGCATCGTGCGACTCCGGCCCAGCGACGGCGATGTAGTAGCGCAGGGCATCGGGTTGATAGCGGGCGAGCATGTCCCGCACGAGAATCACCACGCCGCGCGAGGTCGAGAACTGTTTGCCCTCGATCGTGAGGAATTCACTGGAGACGACCTCGGTCGGCAGCTCGAGGGCACCGAACTTGCCTGGCTCCCCGCCGTGCGCGCCGCGCCCGTCGTAGGCGAGCAGCTCGGCCGGCCAGATCTGGGAGTGGAAGGTGATGTTG
>CAYVDF010000105.1:0-6482 GCA_964450475.1 uncultured Pseudactinotalea sp. | reverse complement strand
TAGTGGTTGGGGTTCATGAGCCCACCGTCGGGGGTGACGATCCCGTGGCGGTCCGCATCAGCATCGTTGCCCGTGGCGATATCGTACGGCGCGGAGCCCCCGGCCATCACCGACACCAGCGACGCCATCGCATAGGGGCTAGAGCAGTCCATGCGGATCTTGCCATCCCAATCAAGGGTCATGAAGCCAAACGTCGGATCGACCTGATCGTTGACAACCGAAAGATCAAGCCGGTGGCGCTCGGCGATCTCCGCCCAGTACGCCACCGATGCACCGCCAAGGGGGTCGGCGCCGATGCGCACGCCCGCGGAGCGGATGGCATCGATATCGAGGATCGAGGGCAGGTCATCGACGTAGGCGCCGAGGTAGTCATAGCGGCGCACGTTCTGCGCGGAGTAGGGATCGGGGTGGCGGGGAATAACCCCAACCCCCGAGGTGAGGTAGGTGTTGGCGCGATCGGCGATCCACGAGGTCGCGTCGGTATCGGCCGGCCCACCCGAGGGCGGGTTGTACTTGAAGCCGCCATCGGCGGGCGGGTTGTGGGAGGGGGTCACGACGATGCCGTCGGCCTGATCCGCGCCAGCGCGGTTGTGCTGCAAGATCGCGTGCGAGAGCGCCGGCGTGGGCGTGTAGCCGCCGCGGGAATCAACCACGACGAGCACATCGGCAGCCGCCAACACCTCCAGTGCGGTGAGCATCGCCGGGTCAGACAGCACGTGGGTGTCCTTGCCGATGAACAGCGGCCCGGTGATGCCGGCCGCGGCGCGATACTCGACAATCGCTGCAGTAATGGCGAGAATGTGCGCTTCGTTGAATGCGCCGTCCACACTCGAACCGCGATGCCCAGAGGTGCCGAACGACACGTGCTGGGCGGGGTTCTTCGGGTCAGGCGCTTGCGCGTAGTACGCCCCGACAACGGCACCGGGGTCGATGAGGTCTGTGGGGAGGGCCGGCTGGCCAGCGCGTTCATGCATACCTAGATCTTGCCACGAGCACGCGCGCGGCGGCGATAGGCTAGGGGCCATGGCTAAACGCAAGAAACGCCCCGTTAACGAAAAAGTCGCCGCCCGGCGCGCCGCCCGCAAGGCCGCGCTCGCCAACCCGCCGGTGGCTCGCGCATTCGAGGGCCTGCCCTCTGAAGTCGACTGGATCGCGATGCGCGAGATCGTGCCCGCCGCCTCCGCATGGGCGCGCACGCGGGAGGAATACGGCGCCCAAGACGTCCAAATTGTCACGTTGCTGCCGAGCCTGTGGCCCGCGATGAAGCGTGATGACGGCGTGGTTGTCGTTGCGCTGCAGTTCGTCACCAATTCTGGGGATCCCTCGCGCGATGCTGCCGCTGCCCTACTCGCCGCGCTCGAGCTGGAGCCTGGCAACCCCGTGCACATGCCCGCGCTGCCCGGGCCGGGCCCGCGCCTGCAGGACGTGCTCGATCTGGACCACCCGTTCGAGGTGACCGTGCACGATGACTTTTCCTACGCCGTCGCAGAAGGCGCGAGCGAGGATCCCCAGGTCGCCGAAGCCCTGAAACAATCGGCGGAGAACATCGTGCCGACCGTGAAGCTGGAGTCGGTGGAGGGCGGGTATTGGTGCCGCATGGGCGAGCGCGAGTTCCTTCGTTGGGTGCGCCCCGAGGAGGAAGAGACGCTGCTCGATGGGCTCGCGCGGCTGCACGCCGAGCAGGCCTCGAGCTTCGGTGACGATGCTCGCCTCATTGGCACGTTCCGCACGAACGGCGTGCTCGTGCCCGTATGGGAACTCGTGCGGGGTGCGGAGGCCGATGAGATCGACTCGCTCGTTGGCGAGTTTGAACCGAAGCTCACCGAGGCCGTCGCCAGCACCGAACCGCTGACCCCTGAGCAGCGCCGCGCCCGAGCCGGCCTAGTATCGCGGCAGGTCACGCTGCGCTAACACCTATTTGCCACTAGGCTTTAGGCGTGGGCAGGAATATTCAGGCGAGCGGGTTTGAGCCTCGTGCCGGAGGCGAACCCCGAGTTGCTGCGATCATCCCTGCCAAGGAAGAATCCGAGCGTATCGCCGCCACGGTCCGCGCGGCGCAGGCGATCCCGTTTGTGGATCTCGTGCTCGTTGTGGACGACGGCTCCCACGACGACACCGCCGATCAGGCACGCAGCGCCGGCGCCGTCGTCGTACGCCACTCGGTCAACCGCGGGAAATCCTCCGCGATGGAGACCGGAGCCGCGGTCGTTGCCATGCGCGACCGCGAGGGCACGCCGCCGCGCGTACTGTTGTTTTTAGACGGCGATTTGGGCTCCACCGCGGTCAACGCCGCCCCGCTTATTCCTCCCGTCATCAGCGGCAAGGCCGACCTGTCGATTGCTAATCTGCCGCCGCAAGAAGGCGCCGGCCCACGTGGGATTGTGACGGGGTTTTCGCGCCGCGCGATTCGCAAATCCACGGGATGGGCACCGCGTCAGCCCATGAGCGGGCAGCGCTGCATCACTCGCGAGGCCTTCGATGCGGCGAGCCCACTGGCCGCCGGCTGGGGCGTGGAAACCGGGATGACGATCGACGTGCTCAACCACGGCTTCCGGGTTGTTGAGGTTCCGTGCGATCTGCGGCACCGCCCCTCACGCAACGACCTCCAGGGTCATGAGCACCGGCTCGACCAGCTGCGAGGGGTCGCTCAGGCCGTGATCAAGCGGAAATTTCGGCGGTACCAGCCGCCAAGTTGAACACCCACGAGGAGGCCCGGGATTAAGCCTCGTTGCACACCCGCTAAAGTGTAATCATGCGCTACGCCTACCTCGGACCGGTTGGAACGTTCACGGAAGCGGCCCTGCGCCAGGTCATTGAACCGGGCGATGAGTCGGTCGCGATGACCGATGTCACGAGCGCGCTCGCGGCCGTGCGAAACGGCGAGGTCGACCGGGCTGTAGTACCGATTGAGAACTCCGTCGAGGGCGGGGTATCCGCCACGCTTGATGCACTGAGCTCCGGCCAACCCCTCGTGCTCGTGGGCGAAACGATGGTGCCCGTAGAGTTCGTGCTAGCGGTGCGCCCCGGTACGAAAATCGAGGACATTTCGCGCGTCGCCACCCACCCCCACGCGTGGGCGCAATGCCGCGTATGGGCATCGGAAAACCTCCCCGGAGTCGTGCACGTGCCCGCCACCTCCACCGCCGCCGGTGCCGCGCTGCTCGCCGAAGACGCCGACCCTGGCTACGACGCCGCGATCGTTGCCCCGCTCACCGCGCAGGATTACCACCTCGAGACCCTCGCCGAAAACATCGGCGACAACAAGAACGCCGTCACCAGGTTCGTCATCGTCGCCCGCCCGGGTCCGATCATGGAGCGCACGGGCAACGACAAAACCACGCTCATGGTGCAATTGCCCGATAACGAAGTCGGCGCACTGCTGACGATGCTCGAGCAGTTCGCCGTGCGCGGGGTCAACCTCTCGCGCATCGAATCGCGCCCCATCGGAGATGAGATCGGCCGCTACGCCTTTTCTATTGACGCCGAGGGGCACATTGACGACGAGCGGCTGGCTGCCGCACTAGTCGGCCTCCACCGAGTGTGTCCCCTCGTACGGTTCCTCGGCTCCTACCCCCGGGTTGGTGCGACGAACTCCCCGCCGCGGCCCGGCTTCACGGACGAAGATTTCGTCACCGGCCGAGAGTGGATCACCAAGATGCGCGCCGGCGAGCACCCGGATAAATAAAGTTATTTTTCGGCCTCATAGCGCACGCGCAGCGCGCCGGGGTGCACGGTGAACGTCGCCGAGGTGATCGGCCCGATGAGGTCGCCATCGACCTGCAGGTTTGAGGGCTGATCGACGTCCATCCGCACCCTTGTGCCGCGCCAGAACTCCAGGTTTGAGGTGGGCCGCTCCGTTTTCTTGCGCATGCCCACCCCCTGGAGCACGACCGTGCTGAGCAGCGAGGTCCAGCCGACGAGCGACTTGTCGGTATCGATCGAGGCGATGTCGAGGTGGCCGGTATCGCTGTCGGCCTCGGGGAAGAGCACGAACCCGCCGGGCAGGCGCCCAACGTTGGCAACGAGCATCGAGCGAACCTTTCGCAGGATCGCGGGCTCATCGTCGATCTTGAGCTGCACGCGCACCTTCTTTCCGTGCAAGTGGCGGGCGCCGGCGAAGAAGTAGGCGAGCCAGCCCATCTTCGATTTCATCTCCTCATCGGCATCGGCGACCATCGCGGCATCAAACCCGACGCCGGAGATCACGAGGAACGGGGTCGAGGTCGGCAGCCCCGCGCCGGGCCCGGCCGGGTGCACCCACCCGATGTCGGCGGCGTGGTCGGGAGCGGTGAGCGCGATCTCCACGAGCTTCGCGGTTGAGGCTAGGGGCAGATCGAGGTTACGGGCAAAGAGGTTTCCCGTGCCCTTGGGCACCAGACCCATCGGGATACCCGTGTTCTCTAGGGCTGCAGCGACCGACCGCACCGTGCCATCCCCGCCGACCGCCACGACCACACTAGCCCCGCGCTCCAGCGCCTCCTTCGCCTGCCCCGTGCCGGGATCCTCCACGGTCGTTTCGAACCACAACGGCGCGGGCAGGCCACGCTCGCTAGCGATCGCCTCGACCTTCTTCCGAAACGGCTCGACGTCAAGCTTCGAGGGGTTGACCACGAACGCCGGTGGCCCCGGCTCACGCTCAACCACCGCGGCAAGAGCAGCCTCCTCCGCGGCCGCAACGCTGCGCTCGTTCACGCTGCGCAGCCGCTTGTTCACCAGCACGCCAATGACCACGGCGATGATCGCCACAACAAGGGCAGCGGTACTGAGAACTAATTCGAGCGGCATGATCCAAAGGTACCTGCTGAAGCGCATAGAGGCGTGGCAGGGTAGCCTATTAAGAGTGATCGACCTTAGAGCCCTACGCGAAAATCCTGACGTCGGCCGCGCGAGCCAGATCGCCCGCGGCGCCGACCCCGCCCTCGTTGACGAACTCCTCGCCGCCGATGCCGCGCGCCGAGAGTCCCTTGGCGCATTCGAACGCCTCCGCAGCGAGCAGAACACCGCCTCCCGCGCGATCGGCAAAGCCTCCCCCGAGGAGCGCCCCGCCATGCTCGAGGCCGTCAAAGATCTCACCGAGCGCGTCCGCACCGCGCAGGCGCGCGCCGATGAGGCTCAGGCCGAGCTTGATCGCCTCCTCATGTCGTTCCCGAACATCATTATTGACGGCGTGCCATCCGGTGGTGAGGACGACTTCCGCGTCATCAAGCACGTGCGTGAGCCGCGCGACTTCGAAGCCGAAGGCATCGAGGTGCGTGATCACCTCGCGATCGGTGAAGGTCTGAGGGCGATCGACACCGAACGCGGCGCGAAGGTCTCGGGTTCCCGATTTTATTTTCTGACCGGAGTGGGCGCGCGCCTAGAACTCGCGCTGCTCAACCTCGCGATCGACACCGCACTAGAGCACGGGTTCTCCCCGATGATTACCCCAACGCTCGTGCGCCCGGAGATCATGGCGGGCACCGGGTTCCTCGGTGAGCACGCCTCGGAGGTCTACCGCCTGGAGGCCGACGACCTGTACCTCGTGGGCACCTCGGAGGTCGCGCTGGCGGGGTACCACAAAGACGAGATCATCGACGTCTCAAACGGGCCGATCCGGTACGCCGGTTGGTCGGCGTGCTACCGCCGTGAGGCCGGCTCGCACGGTAAGGACACCCGCGGAATCATCCGGGTGCACCAGTTCCACAAGGTCGAGATGTTCTCCTTCGTTGCGCTTGAAGACGCCGCGGCCGAGCACGATGCGTTCCTCGCGTTGGAGGAGGACATGCTTGCGAAGGTCGAGCTGCCCTACCGGGTCATTGACACCGCCGCCGGGGATCTCGGTGATTCCGCGGCGCGTAAGTACGATTGTGAGGCGTGGCTGCCGAGCCAAAACCGCTTCCTCGAGCTCACCTCGACCTCGAACTGCACGACCTTCCAGGCCCGCCGCCTCGGCGTGCGCACGCGCGGTGAGGACGGAACAACGCCCGTCGCCACGGTCAACGGCACGCTCGCAACGACGCGGTGGATCGTCACCCTGCTGGAAAACCACCAGCAGGCCGATGGCTCCGTTTATGTTCCCGAAGCGCTGCGGCCCTACCTCGGGGGCATGCAGGTGCTGGAGCCCCAGTGACGCGGGATTTTTACCCGGGTGCGCTGCTCACGTTAGATAGCGGGCCGCGCACTCTCATCGCGCTCGATATCGATGGCACGATCCTCGGGCACGACGGCTCGCTCAGCGATGGCGTACGTGAGGCGGTGCGCACCCTCGTGGATGAGGGCACGCACATCGTGCTCGCCACGGGGCGCTCGATAGCTGCAACGACGCCGATCATCGAAGCGCTCGGGCTCCCCCCGGGGTGGGCGGTGTGCTCTAACGGAGCGGTGACGATCCGATACGAGTCGCCCAGCGATTACGAGATCGAAGATCTCATCACGTTCGACCCCGGGCCGACCCTCAAACGCATGCGTACGTACGCACCCGAGGCGAGATTCGCCGTCGAGGA
>CAYVDF010000104.1:0-6533 GCA_964450475.1 uncultured Pseudactinotalea sp. | reverse complement strand
TCGGCCTGCTTGAACGGCGGGGCCATCTTGTTCTTCACCACCCGAGCGCGGGTCCGGTTCGCAACCGCTTCCGTGCCATCACGCAGGGTCTCGATACGGCGAACGTCGATACGTACCGAGGAGTAGAACTTCAGCGCCTTTCCACCGGTGGTGGTTTCGGGGCTTCCGAAGAACACTCCGATCTTCTCGCGCAGCTGGTTAATAAAGATTGCCGTGGTTCCTGATGCCGAGAGGGCACCGGTGAGCTTGCGCAGAGCCTGAGACATCAGGCGTGCTTGGAGACCGACGTGGGAGTCACCCATCTCTCCTTCGATCTCCGCCTTCGGCACGAGCGCGGCAACCGAGTCGATCACGACGATGTCGAGGGCGCCCGAGCGGATGAGCATGTCCGCAATTTCTAGGGCCTGCTCCCCCGTATCCGGCTGGGAGACAAGTAGCGCATCGGTGTCAACTCCAAGTTTCTTGGCATACTCCGGGTCGAGGGCGTGCTCGGCGTCAATAAACGCGGCAATACCTCCCCCGCGCTGAGCCGAGGCGACAGCGTGGAGCGCCACGGTGGTTTTACCCGAAGATTCTGGGCCGTAAATCTCAATGATGCGGCCACGGGGCAGACCACCGACGCCAAGTGCGACATCGAGTGCGATCGATCCGGTGGAGATCACTTCAACTGGTGGGCGGTTCTCATCGCCAAGGCGCATGACCGACCCTTTGCCAAACTGGCGGTCGATCTGCCCGAGGGCAACCTCGAGGGCTTTTTCGCGGTTAGGGTTTCGACTCATCTTGTGTCGCTTTCATTCAGGCGGTAGGTCGCCGTTCGGATAGGGCTGGTCATTTCTTTCGCAAGGGCTCTCTCCGAGCGCTGCACCTGTAGGAAGGCTATGCCCGACCACTGACATTCACATCAGAGCACTCTTCGTGGTGTGGATAAACCACCACCGTGGACACTCCGATTCGATTTCCCACGCCCCTAACTGTAGACGTACAATTGTTCGACGTCGACTTCTGCCGCTTCGACACGCCGGACGAAATCCACAGGGGCCACTTTGGCCTACTCCCCCGGTGGTCTTTGGCCATATTGTTGGAACACCCCCGAGCCACTAAGCTGGCTCTGGTTCATTATTTGGTCAGGTATTGGAAGTTGGATGAGTTCCTCTACGAAGCGGTCATCGCTAATTCTCGTAGCGGCGCTCGCCGGCACGTTCGGGCTCGTTTCGCCGGCGATCGCAGTTCCAGGGATTCCGGCCGCTCCGATTACCGACCCATTGCCTCCCCCGCCGGGTTTTCCTGACGATTTGACGGCGATCGCCCACGCGCTCGATGCCGAGATTCTGCAGCGCAGCGCGGCGGAGCCAGAGGCCAGCGAATCCCCAGAAAACACAGAGAACCGCATCTCCCCTGCCGACCCCACGAACTTTGAGGCGATTGAGGCTGACCCGGGAGATTACGGGATTCCTGCCTCCGCCGAGCGCTTCCGCACCGAGGACGGCCACGTTATTCCACGCCCGATTTCTGGCGGCGTCGCAGCTGGAGCCGTACGCGCAGGCCAAGAAGACTTCTATACCCAGCAGGTTCTGTGGGAGTCGTGTGACCTCTTTGGCGCGGCAGCAGATCTCCAGTGCGCCTACGTCATCGTGCCTCTTGACTACACGGACCCCACAGGATCAACCATCGCGATCGCGGTGTCGAAGCGCAAAGCAACCAGCGAAACGCCGATGGGGTCGATCATCGTCAACCCCGGCGGCCCTGGCACACCCGGCGTCGGACTTGCGAATGCACCCATGTTTGACGACCTCGCGAGCCGCTTTGACATCGTCGGGTTTGATCCCCGGGGCGTTGGAGCGAGCGTGCCGGTCATTCGGTGCGAATCGTCGCAGGCGGCTGATCTTCAGAGGCAAGGCACCGATGAATTAACGAGCGAGCAGTACGACGCGATCGTGGAGTACAACACGAACGAGTGCTACACCAACACCGCTGCCGAATTTGGGGCGAGCGACGTTATCGACCAAATGGGAACCGTCAACGTCGTCAAAGATCTCGACATCATTCGCTCAGTTCTAGGTGACTCCTCCCTCAACTTTATGGGCGTTGGCTACGGCACGACGATCGCGTACGAGTACGCCCGCAAGTTCCCCGACAACATCCGCGCCATCGTTGTGGATGGTGCTTTTGATGCCCTCGCTAATAACCCCGCCGAACGTGAGAAATACGCCGAGTTCTCGCCTAACGCCGGTCTGCACCCAGCCCTTGCACAGATCGCGGGCTTCCAGGCGAAGTTTGAGGAGTTCCTCAACTGGTGCGCCACCACGTTGGAAGAGGAGTGCGCGCTCGTTGAGCCGGGCGACGTGACGACGACGGATTCATTGCTCGATCGGTATCAGGATCTCGCGCGGGCGGCGTGGGGCGGCACAACATATGCGACGTACGACGGCCGGGCGCTGAGCTTTGCGGACTTCACCCAAGCGACGATCATGGCGATGTACTCCACCGACTTCTGGCGCGCACTGAACACAGGCCTAGCGCAGATCAAGGCTGACCCGACCAGCGACTTTGTGCTCATCACGCTCGCCGATATCTACGCCGGACGCAGCGAGCTTGGGACGTATGCACTCAGCACGGCCGCCTACCCGACAATCATGTGCACTGACGATGGGCCAAAGCCCGGGTTCAACGATGACCCAGATGCGCAGATGGAATTCCTCGCCGAGTACTTTGAGGCAGCACCGTTCCTCGACCCTCGCACCGACGCTGAACCAGAGCGCGGCATGGTCGCGACCCAAGACCAGTGCACCTTCTACGCCGAGCGTTTCACTCTCCCGGCCGCCCGCACGCTCAAGGCGATGCCCAATACCCTGACCATTGCCACGACCTCCGACCTCGTTTCACCGGTTGAATCCGGCGTGATGACGGCGGCAGCCCTAGGCGGTACGCTCCTCATCGCCGCAACCCCGAACTACTCCGCGTTTGGAACGCTTGAATGCGCGAGCGACATCGTGGAGGAATACTTCACGACTCTGCGCGTGCCCGCCGACATCACGGGCGCGGAGGCGACAACGAAGGACATCCACTCTGAGACGGTCACCGGCACAGAGTGCACAGTATTGAGAGATTTCCGACCCGTCACCGAGCTGGAATCGGGTGCAGGCGAGGCCGGCGATACCGTGACTCTGCGCGCAAGCGGACTTGTTCGGGGTCGCGAGTACGTCGCATCGTGGAAGTACGGATCAATCGC
Source organism: uncultured Pseudactinotalea sp. (assembly GCA_964450475.1). GTDB lineage: Bacteria > Actinomycetota > Actinomycetes > Actinomycetales > Beutenbergiaceae > HY158. The sequence goes on along the minus strand of CAYVDF010000104.1, from coordinate 3,304 downwards.
GCTGAGCTCCGATACCTCAGGTACCTCCACCGTCGCGGTGCCGATCCCCAAGAACGCCGAGGCAGGCAACCACAAGATCGTGCTCGCCCCGGGAATTGAGGGCGCGAGCGACCCAACGGTCCGCACCTCCGCGATCCTCTCCGTCGGCGCAAGTGCTGGCGCCGCCGCAGAGCCTGCTCGAGAAGCCGTGGAGCCCGCTCGTGAAGAAGCCGCGGAGCAGTCCGCCTCGGAGCAATCGGCCTCGGAAATCGCGGCGGAAGCTGAGGAAGAAGGTGCCAGCCAACCTGATACTCCGGTGGAAGAAGAAAGCGGTCCGGCCACCCTCAGTCTGCCTGAACCGGAGCCGGAGGAAACCGCGGACGAGGCGATCACCACCCTGCCGAACTCGGAGCTTGGCGACACGGGCGTCAACGTCGGCAAGTCGATCATGATCGCGTTCGTGCTCGTCGCACTTGGCGGGATCGGAGTGTTCCTTATGAGGAAGATCGAGTCCTAGCGCCTCTTATCTGCCCGGTGCGGGAAGCGCTTCTCCTCGGGGAGCTCCGTCGTTTCGCACACCGCATCCCACACCTTTTGTGGATCCACCCCCGCATCGAGGGCCTGCTGCGCTGTGCGCCCGTCCATGCCTTCGAGCACGAGGTCCACCGTGAGGCTCGGCCCAAGCATGCCAAAGACCTCATCCATCGCGGCATGGAACTCTGAGTGCTTCATCCGACAAGTGTAATGCGAAGGTGAGCTGCGCCGTCAGAAATCATGTGCCGTCACGAATCAAAAAGCGGGACTCACGAACGAAGGTGCGCCCCGCTTTTAAGAGAGAATTTATAGGGTGGCGAGTTCGTTCCCGAGATCCGCGGGGATCATGTCGGGGATCGCGATGCCTTCAAGTAGTGCAACGCGGTCGGAAACCTCGCGCAAAACGACGGACAACGGGATGTCGAGGGCCGAACAGATGGCATACAACAGTTCTGAGGATGCTTCTTTCTGGCCTCGTTCAACTTCCGAGAGATATCCGAGCGAGACACGTGCTGCTGAGGAAACCTCTCGAAGGGTACGCCCTTGACGCTGACGAATGCCGCGTAGGACATCGCCGATTTGGTGGCGAAGTACAATCATTCTGGGCTCCTCCCTTCGTTTCTGTACGGTTGTCGTGTTACTACCGTACCCCGATTTCAAGCGCTGTGCCGAACTCGGGTGTGGAGACACATATTTGTTCATCACATGAGACAACGCAACTACTAGCGCGATTGTTCCCCGTGCGTGTCGCAGCCCACAATCTCAGAAAGTAGCGAAATCGCACCGGATACGGTCTGGTTGCGGATGGCGGTGCGATCACCGTTGAGTCTGAGGAGGCGCGACGTCACGCCGGTTGGCGTTGCCACACCGACGTACACGGTTCCTACCGGTTCGCCGTCTTGTGGGTCCGGACCGGCAACACCCGTTGTCGCGATTCCGTACGTTGCGCCGAGTTTTTCGCGCGTACCCGTCGCCATTTGCTCAACGACATCTGCGTTGACGGCCCCGCGCGTATCGAGGAGCTCCTTATTGACGGCGAGCACGCTTGCCTTGATCTCGCTCGTGTAGGCGACGATCGCGCCGCGAACGACGCTTGCGGCTCCGGGCACGGAGACGAACTCAGCGCACAGCAGTCCGCCCGTGAGGGATTCGGCGCATGCGAGGGTCTCTTCGCGCTCGGTTAGGCAGGCGATGAGATCACTGACCAGCGTGGGCTTCACGGGAGATCTTCACCGCCTTGATGACGTAGTCGATGCCAGTGATCACCGTGAGCAGGGCCGCCAGGTAGATCACTGCCTGGCTGACCAGGATCATGCCGCTGCCCGCGCGCTCTCCAAGGATCGAGACCCAGGGAATTAACAGCAGGCAGATACCAACGATTTGCAGGACCATCTTTGCCTTGCCGCCAGGGCCAGCGGCCATGACCTGGACCTTGACCATCGCCATGCGCATGATCGTGATCCCCCATTCGCGAACGAGGAAGACGATCGTGACCCACCACGGCAAATCACCGAGGTAGGACAGCATGATGAAGGCGGCGCCGGTCAGCAACTTGTCGGCGACCGAATCGGCGATCTTGCCAAAGTTGGTGATGAGGCCGTGCCTGCGGGCGAGTAGACCATCGTACCTGTCGGTGAGGGAGGCGAGCATGAACGTGACGAGTGCGAGCCACCTGCCGAGCGGCTGCTGCGGAATGAGCAAGAGAACGACGAAGACCGGCACGAGTGCCGCCCTGATGATCGTCAAAATGTTCGGTACATTCCAGGCGAAGTTCACCGTCGAGGGTCCAGAATTGTCCACGGCACAAGCGTAACCGATCCTCACGTGATCACTATCCCGTGTGCGCTCTAGGGGTGCGCGACCTGTATATCTGCTGGGGGTATCGGCGCCGAGGGTGGGAGCGCCATGAGCGGAGACCGATTCCTCCAGCATCCGGCCGGCGGGCTACACTCACGGTTGTGCGCCATTCAAAATCCCCCTTCTTGCGTACGCGAGTTGGCAATATCCTGCTTCTGAGCGTCGCGGCACTGATCCTTGCCGTGTTGTTCGCGATGGGTAAATTGCCCGGCCTCGCGTTCCTCACCGGTGGCAACTCCCCTGAGCCAGAACCCACTGTTGTGGCACCTGAGCCGGAACCCACCCCGGAAGCTCCCAGCAAGGAGCCGGAACCGGAGCCCGAACCCGAGCCGGAGCCAACTCCGGAGGAGCCCCCCGCGCCGGCGGTGTTCACGATCGGTGCCGTGGGTGATGTGCTCCCGCACGATACCCCGATCCGAGTGGCTCACCAGGGCGGTAATAACTACGATTTCACCCCGATGTTGGAAGCGACTCGGGCCTGGAGTGAGGGCGTGGATCTCGCGATCTGCAACTTTGAGGTGCCCCTCTCCTTTCCGGATCAGCGCCCCACGGGCTACCCGCTCTTCGGAGCGCCCCACCAGCTTCCGAGCAACCTCGCCGATCTTGGTTGGGATGGCTGCTCCACTGGCACGAACCACACGATTGACCGCGGCGCACGCAACGCTGAATACACACTCGACATGTTTGATGAGGCCGGGCTTGGGCACGCCGGCTCCGCGCGCTCGGCTGCTGAGGAAGCCGCGGCCCAGATGTATGTGTTGGAACGCGAGGGTCAATCGATCAAGGTCGCTCAGCTCGGTGCAACGTTCGGCACCAACGGTCTACCGATCCCTGCGGACAAACCGTGGGTTGTATCGCTGCTCAACGCCGACCGGATCATTCAACGTGCCGCCGATGCCCGCGACGCCGGTGCCGATCTCGTCATCGCGACCCT
>CAYVDF010000103.1:219-6693 GCA_964450475.1 uncultured Pseudactinotalea sp. | reverse complement strand
CGCCTGCGTGCGATGAACCCCGAAGCGGGCTTCTTTGGCGTTGCCCCAGGCACCGGCCACAGCACGAACCCCAGCGCGATCGCCGCGCTTGACGAGAACGTGATCTACACGAACGTGGCGCTGACCCCTGACGGTGACGTCTGGTGGGAAGGTCTCACCGACGATGTGCCAGAAAAACTCATCGACTGGCAGGGCAACGACTGGACCCCAGATAGCGGCCGTACAGCAGCCCACCCCAACGCGCGCTTCACCGTGCGAGCCGACCAGACGCCGTCCATCGCCGACACGTGGGATGACCCGAACGGTGTCGAAGTTGACGCGATCCTGTTTGGTGGACGCCGCGCCAGCAACGTCCCCCTCGTGACCGAGTCGCTGTCGTGGGCACACGGGGTGTTCCTCGGCGCAACCATCGCCTCCGAGCAGACCGCGGCCGCTGAAGGCACCGTGGGTGAACTGCGCCGCGACCCCTTCGCGATGCTCCCGTTCTGCGGCTACAACATGTCCGACTACTGGAACCACTGGCTAGAGGTCGGGGAGTCCCTCGGTGAGGGCGCCCCGAAGATCTTCGCGGTCAACTGGTTCCGTCGCGGCAAAGACGGTGGTTTCCTGTGGCCCGGGTTTGGCGACAACGCCCGCGTGCTCGAATGGATCCTCGGCCGTGTCGACGGGAGCGCAGGATCGAAGGCATCGTTCCTCGGCCAGCACCCACGCCGTGAAGACATCAACCTCGAGGGTCTTGACCTTTCGAAGGACACCTTCGCTGAGCTCATGGGCGTTGACGAAGAGTCGTGGCGCAAGGAAGCCGACCTCGTTGAGGACTTCTTCCGAACCTTTTCCCGCACCCCCGGGGAGCTTTACGCGCAACTTGCCCAGCTACGCAACCGCATCGAACATTCGTAAAAGGCAGGTAAACTCGGCTGCATGACCGAGAAACCACTCCGCGATGATCACACCGTCCCTTTGTGGATGCGAAAGAGCACGTTGTGGGTGGTGTTCGCGATCAGCGTCGGCCTGTTCGCCCTGATCGCGTATTACCTTCTGCCCGGCTGGTGGGCGCAACTCGTTAATACGTGGGTGCGCTCCACCGGCCCGGTGATAAGCGGCCTCCTCGTCGGGTTTCTGCCCGTCTTTATCGGAACCTTCGCGTTCCGTGGTGCGCTCGCGATGGGCGCTCGGGGAAGTAAGGACGACGATCCCACCCGTGGTGATTCCACTCGCCACCTCATTCGGCTCATTCTCGGTGCACTCGGGGGCCTCGGCCTTGCGGCGTTGCTGCTGACCGTCTCGATCGCGCTCGGATTCACCGAGCCGCTGCGCGAGGCGCGCGGGGTGTGGCAGGACGACGCATCAGCAGTGCTGTGGTCGAGCCTCGTTGGCGGACTCCTGGCGCTGATCGTGGTGCTCGGAATCTATGCGCTGCGCCTGCGCTTGACCCGCGCACCAAAGGCTGTTGTGCCCGACCCCATTCCGCGGGAGGCCGCCGATAAAACTGAGTCCGCGCGCGACCCAGAGTTAGCTCCTGAGCCTGCAGATGTCGAGCTGGGCGAGTCTGATACGGATGAATCGGCCGAGGAAAGTTAACCTAGTAGCCATGCACGCCCGCGCGCCTAGACCTCGACGACGCGTTAATTTTCGCACGCTGACCACAGCAGCGGCTTTGGCGTTCACATTGACGCTTGGCGGTTGCTCCGGCGGGGTCGTGCTCGAACCCACCGACGGCCTAGTGCTGGAGGCTCGCAAGGTTGCCAAAGCCGCAACCCCGATCACCTCGGTTACGGGGATTGAACTCGGCAATCCCGCCGAGACCGCGCTGCACGCCTCCCAGGTCTTCTTTGAGTCGGCACAAATCGTTGTGCTCGCCTCTAGCGTCGAGCCTGCGGCCCACGCACGAGCGGGATCAATCGCCGTGACGCTTGGCGCACCGTTGTTGCTTACAGCGCCGCCGGGGGAGAACATCGCAGGCCAGAACCTGGCAAGCCAGGACGCCACCACCACCGGATCTGGGGGCCTCAATACCGAATTGTTGCGCCTCGGAACCCGTGGCGTGATTACCGTTGGCGAGGTGAGCCTGCACCAATTGGACACCACCTCGCTCGTCGTTCAGCCTGCCCCCGATAACCTCGAAGAGCTCGCAAGAATGCTCCCGACCGAGCTAACCGAGGTTCCGGCACCCGCACCAGCTGATGAGATGAGGGATCTGCAAAGTCTCGAGCCAGGGCAGATATACACCGCCGGCACGCTCGGGCTTGGTCCAACAAAGTACGGACGACTCCCCGCGACCCTACCTGCCGAGCGCAATCCCGACGTTATTGCGTTTTCGACGGCGAGCACTCGCCACTACGCGGGCGTCGCGACGGCGCGGGCTGCTGGCGCCCGCGTGTTTGTCGGTAGCGATCTTGGGTCCTACCGCGAGGTGGTCGACTACGTGTCGAAGAACGAGGATCTGCCGATCGTGGGCTTCGGTGAGGATCTGCAGGATCCACAGCGCCTGCAGCGCTTAGCAAACATGCTGCACTCAGGAAGTACCCTCCCAACGGGCGCTCAACGGGTGTACCAGCTCGACGATGCGCCCGTGCGGCTAGTGACTGTCTCCGCCGAGCGCGCGTTCCTAATCGAGGGAACCGAGCATGCGGGTGACGTGCTCGAGTATGCGCTCGAACAGGCCTCAGCCGTGCAGAAGGACGCCTCGGGTCGTGTCATGCCAGGCGTTGAGGTTGCCGCTGAAGAAACCTCCGATGCCGACTTGGACTACTGGGTTGCACAGTCCCGCGAACACGACCAATACCTCGTGCTGACCGTGCGCCCACGAGGGGGGACCCTCACCGCCGTTGAGGCACTTGGTGATCTGGTTAACCATGCACATGTTGGCGTGCGCATCGATCTGAGCAGACGTGGGGAAATCTCACCGGCAGAAGTTCATGAAGTAGCCACCTACCTGCGCCGTGTCGTCCGCGATCACCACCTGCCGCAAAAGCTGCTCATCATCGACATAGGTCAATCAACCCAAGTCGGCACCTCGACCTCGAGTCTGTCCGCAACCCCTGAGGTTGCCTTGACGTTCGCCGTCACAAATGGTGAGAGCGAGCAGTGGGAGAGCGCCCGGGAAGCGGTCGGCGCCAAGGTCGCGTGGTCAATCTCTGTCCTGCCGAAAGAACCCGACGACGAGGATGAGGACCCCACCCGCGTTCAATACCCGGGCTTCAACGAGATCGCTGGGCGCGGCGACGTCAGCCTCATCGCATTCCGTTGAGTGAGAAGGCTGGTGCCTAGCGCCGGACGAAGCCGCGTAGCCGCCCCGTGAACCGCGCCGCCGCTGGGCTGGGATCGGGCTGCGAACTCGATACCGGCATCGGCTTGTCGCCTTGGTATTCTTGGCTCGAACCGGCACTCATTCCGGTGCATGAGGAGTGGCCACCTTTGGAGGAAGCCCCATGAGAGTAACAGACTCCGACACCCCTGCGGCCCGTGCCACGCGGCGCGAGTACGGCATCGTCGCATTCATCACGGGGCTGCTTGGCCTATGGGCATCGGCAGCGCTCGCGATCGACTACATCAACCGCCTCACCGATGACGACTACATCGCCGGGTGCGACATCAACCCCATTGTCGGCTGCGGACTCTTCCTCGACACCCCCGCCGCCTCGGCGCTTGGGATCCCCAACATCGTGCTTGGGGTCGCCGCCTTCCCCGTCGTCATGACGCTCGCGGCTGTCCTGCTCAGCGGCACGAATCTACGTACGTGGATATGGCGCGGGCTCGCGATTGGCGCCACGATCGGCATGGGCTTCGTCATTTACCTCCAATACCAGGCGATGTTCGTGATCCATGGGCTGTGCCCGTGGTGCCTCGTCATCTGGGCGGCAATGATCCCCCTATTCGTGCATACGATCGGACAAGCAGGGGTCTCTGGCGCGCTCGGCCGAGGCCCGTGGGCCACCATCGTGAAGAACCGGTGGATCATCGTCGCTCTGTGGTACCTCATCGTCATCGGCGCCATCATGCTGACTCTCGGCTCCGACCTCGTCGCAGCGTTCTTCTAAACACGCTGGAGCTGGAGTGATCCACCCCACCTTAGCCAATAGTTGAAAACTAAACTATAAGGGGGTAGGTTGGTCCTATACGCATGGACACATCTGGAGGCGACGTGCAATTTGGAATTTTCTCCGTCGGAGACGTGACTACCGACCCAGTTACGGGGCGCACTCCAACCGAAGCTGAGCGCATCAAAGCGATGGTGCGAATTGCGAAGCATGCCGAAGACGTCGGTCTCGACGTGTTTGCCAGCGGTGAGCACCACAACGAACCGTTCGTGCCGTCGTCACCAACGACGATGCTCGGCTACATTGCGGCGCAAACCGAACGCCTAATCCTGTCCACCGCTACCACGCTCATCACCACCAATGACCCGGTGAAGATCGCCGAGGACTACGCGATGCTGCAGCACCTAGCTGACGGCCGCGTTGACCTCATGCTCGGGCGCGGCAACACCGCGCCGGTGTATCCGTGGTTCGGCAAGGACATCCGCCAAGGGCTGCCCCTCACCCTGGAAAACTACGGCCTCCTACGAGAGCTGTGGGACAACCACACCGTCAACTGGTCAGGAAAATTCCGCACACCGCTCCATAACTTCACCTCAACTCCGAGGCCTTTAGACGGCGTTGCCCCCTTTGTGTGGCACGGCTCCATCCGTACGCCGCAGGTTGCAGAGCTCGCCGCGATGTACGGCGACGGGTTCTTTGCGAACCACATCTTCTGGCCAAAGGAACACTTCCAGCAGCTCATCGGCCTGTACCGCCGCCGCTGGGAGCACCACGGGCACGGCCCGGCCGACACGGCGATCGTCGGGCTCGGAGGGCAGGTGTTCATCCGCAAGAACTCCCAGGACGCGATCAACGAGTTCCGCCCCTACTTTGACAACGCGCCCGTCTACGGGGGTGGCCCCTCGCTCGAGGACTTCATGGCCCAGACCCCGCTGACGGTCGGCTCTCCGCAGGAGATCATCGACCGCACGCTGAGTTTCAAGGACTCGTTTGGCCACTACCAGCGCCAGCTCTTCCTCGTCGATCACGCCGGCTTGCCGCTGAAGATCGTTCTTGAACAGCTCGATGAGATCGGGGAGATCCTCCCCACCCTGCGCGAGGAGTTCGCCAAGGACCGCCCAGCACACATTCCGTCAGCGCCAACGCACGCCAGCCTCGTCGCAGCTAAGGCAGCCGCGAACCCTGATGCGGAGGAAGAAGGGCGCGAGGTGGTTCGCGACACTGTCACTGGGCGCGCCCCGACTGCTTGAGCGACAATGGTGCGAGGAGGAAACATGAAGGTTACAGCGTTCGTTGGGGGCTTTGGCTACCCCTCGTCGACTCAGGAGCTCGCCACGCTTATCACTGATGAGCTCGAGCGCCAGGGAGATATTGACCTCACGGTGGTCGAGCTGCGTGAAGTCGCGGGCTACTTATCGGATGCCACGATGCTCGGGTTTCCCGATCCTGCGCTACAGGAGGCCCTCGACGCGGTCGCGAACGCGGACCTCCTCGTTGCCGCCTCGGCCGTGTTCCGCGGAGCCTACTCGGGATTGTTCAAGGCATTCTTCGACCTCGTTGACCCCGTAGCCATGCACGGCAAGCCAGTGATCTTGGCAGCCACGGGTGGCAGCGCGCGGCACCAGCTCGTCATCGACCATTCGCTACGCCCCCTGTTCTCATATTTCGGTTCCCTCATCGTTCCGACAGCGATCTACGCAACGGTCGAGGACTGGCTGCCCGGTGGGCAGGCGACCCGAGAACTCGCTCACCGAGTCGAGCGGGCGGCGAGCAGCGCCGTCATGTTGGCGAGTAATGACGCACACGTACCCGTGAGCTAGAATGTCGCTCATGGTCACGAAGGATCTGCTTATTTAGCCGCGCTGGTCACCAGGCGGGCGTTTTACGCCGCACCAGCGCGGACGACCTCTCAGAAGAAGCTGAGAGGTCGTTGTTATGCAACCGACTACTGCGTCAAGGAACTTAATTCATGTCGACTCCAGCAGCCCCGCCATTTCGTTACACCGCCGAGTTAGCCGAAGAGATCGAGCTCCGGTGGCAGAAGTGGTGGGATGAGAACAAGACCTTCCGGACCGAAGACCCTCGCGAGGGTGATGAGCGGAAGAAGTTCTTCCTCCTCGACATGTTCCCCTACCCCTCGGGGATGGGGCTGCACGTTGGGCACCCGCTCGGGTACATCGCGACCGACGTCATGGGGCGCTTCAAGCGCATGACGGGGCACCACGTGCTGCACGCGCTGTCCTACGACGCGTTCGGCCTGCCCGCCGAACAGTTCGCGCTGGCGACGAACACCCACCCGCGGATCACGACGTACAACAGCATCGACATCATGAGCCGGCAGCTCCACCGCATGGGGCTCGCGCACGACCCAGAGCGTTCGTTCGCTACAACTGATGACGATTACGTGAAGTGGACCCAGTGGATCTTCCTGCAG
>CAYVDF010000103.1:0-209 GCA_964450475.1 uncultured Pseudactinotalea sp. | reverse complement strand
CAGAACACACCGCGCCCGATGGTTCGCACGGGTCGGCGCGCCCGATCGCGACCCTGGTGGAGAAGTTCGAGGCCGGCGAGAAGGCTCTGCCTGCCCGGTTCGAGGGCCGCGCATGGGCTGACCTCAGTGGTGCGGAGCGCGAGGACGTGCTCGGGGATTACCGTATTTCCTACGTTGCCGAGGTGCCGGTCAACTGGTGCCCCGGCTTG
>CAYVDF010000102.1:0-6761 GCA_964450475.1 uncultured Pseudactinotalea sp. | reverse complement strand
CGCGGCCTTCTTCGGGTTCGTGATGATCGGCGTGATGAGATGCGGAATGCCCTCGTAAATCGTGAGCTCGACCCGTTTCGGGTCGATCAGCACCAGGCGCACCTCGTCGGGCGTCGTGCGCATCATGAGCGAGGTGATCATCGCGTTGACGAACGAGGATTTACCCGAACCGGTCGCGCCCGCAACGAGGATGTGCGGCATCTTCGCAAGGTTCGCCACCACGTACTTACCCTCGACGTTCTTGCCCACCCCGACGATGAGGGGGTGTTCTTGACGGCGTGCCACGGGTGAGCGCAGCACGTCACCGAGAGCCACCGTTTCGCGGTCTGCGTTGGGGATCTCGATACCGATCGCTCGCTTACCCGGGATCGGTGACAGGATGCGCACGTCGGCGCTCGCAACGGCGTAGGCAATGTTTCGGCTGAGCGCGGTGACGCGCTCGACCTTCACACCGGGCCCTAACTCGACCTCGTACTGGGTGACCGTTGGCCCGCGGGAAAAGCCCGTGACCTCGGCGTCGACGTCAAACTCAGTGAGCACTCGCGTCAGCGCCTCGACGACCTTGTCGTTGACTTCAGAACGCTCCTTGTGCGGGGCGCCCTGCAGGAGCAGATCCTCACTCGGGAGGGTGTAGATCAGGTTCGGAGAGAGCTCGAGTTGCTCGGCGCGCTGCGGCAGCGGGGTCGTCGGCGGCGCAACGAGCGCAGGCTCGGGTGGTGCGCCAGCGCTGAGGAGTTCGGTTGGCTCTGTGTCGCCGAGAACCTCGGTGAGTTCGGGCTCAACCACCTCGATCGGGTTGGCAAACGCGTCATCACCGGCGCGGTCACCGACTGCGGGAGGCTGCGCCTGGCCAGCGCGGCGTTTGCGACCTTCGCGCGAGGCATCGTCGGTTTTGCGGGCGCGGCGGCGCTTCTTTTCCTCACGTTGATAGGCGACCGAGGCGCTCGGGTCGATCGAGATACCCTCGTCGTCCTCTTCGCTCCCGCCACCGAGCCACTCCCACGCCGCACGGGCGCGCGCGGGGATCTGGTGCACGGGTGTGGCGGTGACGATGAGGAGTCCAAAAAATGCCACGAGGAGAAGGATGGGCACGGTGACCCACGTCGTCAATAATGCAGACAAAGGGTTGGCCATGACGTAGCCGAGCAGGCCCCCCGCGGCGAATATCTCTGCCCACTCCCCTGGTGTGGGCAGCCCTTTGAACACGGCGATGAGTCCGGCGATGGCGGCGAAGATGGCTCCAAGGCCGATCGCGATGCGGCCGTTGATCTGGGAGCGGTCGGGGTGTCGCATGATGCGGATCGCAAGGAACACTAAGAGCACGGGCAGGGCGATGGCGAGCACGCCGAAGGCGCCGGCTACGCCAGCGTGGATGTATTCACCGGCGGCGCCCGACATACCGAACCATTCGCGCACGGCGATAATGATGGCGGCGGCGAGGATCAAAAACCCGAGTCCGTCTCTCCGGAGTGCTGGGTCCACGGTGTTGGCTCCACTTCCTAACATGCGAAACGCTCCCCCCACGAAGGAGGAGACGCCTTTTGCCACGCCAGTGACGGCGCGGACGATGAAAATCGGCTGCGTCTGCGGTTCTGGTTGTGGTTTGCTGCGGGCTGACCGGCGTGGGGAAGTAGTCCGGGCTGCCATGTTCGCCTCCTTTTAGGCGCGCGTGGGCACACCTTCTTCTCACTGAACCAGAAATAGGCGCAGTTGTGCGTCGTGACACGCCCGCGCGGGTGAGAAAACCCGCGGCGGGTCGGGCGCTTGCGACGTGAGCGGCTACTATACGATCGTCACGACAGGCACGATCATCGGTCGGCGGCGCAACCTCCGGCCCGCCCACTGCCCGACCGTGCGGCGCATCACCTGCTGGAGGTCACCCGCATCTGTCTTGCCATCGGCGAGCGCAGCTTCAAGGTCGGCGATAATCTCAGGCACGATCGTCTCGAACCGCTCATGCTCCTCGGCAACGCCGCGAGCAAGGATCTGAGGATCGCTCAGCACCTTCTTCTTTTTCGCATCGACAACGGCGAAGATCGAGATGAACCCCTCCGCTGAGAGCACGCGGCGGTCGTGGAGTTCGTCTTCAGTCACATCGCCGATCGACTGGCCATCGACGTACACGTACTCACACGGCACGGCACCGGCGATCTGAGCCTTACCGTCGACGAGATCGACGACAACGCCGTCTTCAGCGAGCACGACACGTTCAGGGTCGATCCCTGTTTTGACGGCGAGTGCTCCGTTGGCAACGAGGTGGCGGACTTCTCCATGAACAGGCATGACGTTCTTCGGGGCGACGATGTTGTAGCAGTACAGCAGCTCGCCGGCCGAAGCATGCCCGGAGACGTGGACCTTCGCGTTCGATTGGTGCACGACGTTCGCGCCGAGGCGGGTCAGCCCGTTGATTACCCGGAAGATCGCGTTCTCGTTGCCCGGGATGAGCGAGGAGGCCATGATGACCGTGTCGCCGGGGCCAATCGAGATCTGGTGCGAGCCATTCGCCATGCGCGAGAGCGCCGCCATCGGTTCGCCCTGGGAGCCGGTGCTCATGAGCACGGTCTCGTGATCGGCGAGTGAATCCACGCGCTTCAGATCAATGACGACGTTCGGCGGCGGGTCGAGGTAGCCCAGGTCCGTGGCGATCGCCATGTTCCGCACCATCGAGCGGCCAACGAAGGCGACCTTACGCCCGTGCGTGGCCGCGGTGTTGAGAACCTGCTGCACCCGGTGGATGTGCGAGGCGAACGAGGCCACGACGATGCGACCGGTCGCCTTTTCAAAGACTCGGTCAAGCACCTCGCCGATGTCGCGCTCGGCCATGTTGAAGCCGGGGATCTCGGCGTTGGTGGAGTCAACCATGAACAGGTCAACGCCCTCCTCACCAAGGCGCGCGAAGGACCGCAGATCGGTGATGCGCCCATCGAGCGGGAGCTGATCCATCTTGAAGTCACCCGTGTGCAGCACCGTGCCGGCGGGTGTGCGGACGGCGACCGCGAGCGCATCGGGGATCGAGTGGTTGACGGCAACGAACTCGCAATCGAAGGCGCCATACGACTGCCGGTCCCCCTCCTCCACCTCGATCAGCACCGGGTTGGAGATGCGGTGCTCACGGAGCTTCGGCTCAACGAGCGCGAGCGTGAGCTTCGAACCGACAAGCGGGATGTCCTCGCGAAGCTTCAACAGGTATGGCACGGCGCCAATATGGTCTTCGTGACCGTGAGTGAGAACGAGAGCTTCGACGTCATCAAGCCGTTCGGCAATGTACGAGAAGTCAGGAAGGATGAGATCAACGCCGGGTTCGCGCAAGTCGTCGGGGAAGAGTACGCCGCAGTCGATGATGAGCAGGCGAGAGTCGTACTCGAGCACGGCCATGTTTCGGCCGACGGCTCCAAGGCCCCCGAGCGGGACGATCCGCAAACCTCCCTTGGCCAATTCCTTTGGGGGACCAAGTTCGAGGTGCGGTGATGTCATTAATTCTCCAAAAGGTTGTGTTGGACGAGTACGCGGCGCAGTTCGGCGACCTCCTCATCGGAGGCCTGCACGAGCGGTGAGCGTACGGTGGAATGGTCAATGTGGCCGAGCAGGTGGACGGCGGCCTTCGCCATGACGGCGCCCTGCCCACCTCCCATGATCGCCCGCACGATGGGAGAGAGTTCGGCGGAGAGGTCGCGGGCGGTGTCGAGATCGCGGTCGTCGATTGCCTGAACCATCTTGCGGTAGGGACCGGAAACAACGTGGCCGACGACGGAGACGACTCCGGCGGCGCCGTGAACGAGCCACGCGAGGTTGAGGTCGTCATCACCGGAGTAGAACTCTAGGCCGGTGCGGCGCATCCTGTTGAATCCCTGGGGCACATCGCCGGTCGCGTCTTTCACGGCCTTGATCTGCTCGACCTCGGCGAGCCGGTCGAGGCATCCATCGCCGATGGCGACCCCGGTGCGACCCGGGATGTCGTAGACCATGGCGGGTAACGCCGTCGATTCGACAATCGTGCGGATGTGGCGGTACACGCCCTCTTGGGAGGGGCGGTTGTAGTACGGGGACACGACGAGGAGTCCATCGGCGCCGGCCTTCTCGGCGGAGACGGCGATGCGCGAGGCGTGCGCGGTGTCGTTAGAGCCCGCGCCGGCGATGATCATCGCGCGGTCGCCGATTTCGTCCTTGACCACACGGATAATTTCATCCTTTTCAGGTGTGTGGGTCGTCGGCGATTCACCGGTCGTGCCGGCGAGGACGAGGGCGTCACACCCGTCGTCAACGAGAGCAGTAGCGAGGCGGCGCGCGGAATCGTAATCAATGGAACCATCGGGGTGCATCGGGGTCACCATGGCAACGGCTACGGATCCAAAGCTGCGCGAGGGAGTAGGCATACACCTAACTTACCGCGAAAAGCGAGCCGCTTCACCCTGCGCCCCCGATCTGCCGTGTTCGCCTCGCGCCCGCGCGCGTATTAGGGTGGACGCATGTCACAGCCACGCGGTTTCAGCGCCGATGTTTCGGTGCGCCCCTCCCTGCCTGAAGACGCCGAACGCCTCGGTGAGATTCAACTCGCCGCTTGGCGCGAGGCCGGCCTCCTACCCGACGTCGCGCTCGACCCAGCCAACGCCGCCACGTTTGCCTCAGCGTGGGGCGAGGCGATTTCTAACTCGCCATCAGCTAAACACCGCATGTTGACGGCGTGCGATGGGCCGGACGTTGTTGGTTTTGCCGCGCTCGCCCCGGCTGATGAGAAGACGGGTGAGATCGTCATCCTCGAGGTCGACCCCGCCTATCGCGGCAAAGGGCACCGCTCGAGGCTGCTCGCGGCGTGCACCGACATCTTGAGGGCCACCGGCGCATCGTACGTTCGCACGTGGGTGCTTTCCGCTGACGCCGACCGCGCCGCCTTCTTCACCGACGCTGGGCTCGCGCCCCTTGGCGTTCGCCGCACGCTCGATGCGGATGGAACGGAGCTCATCGAAGAAGCCTACGGCGCGGAGTTCTAACACCGCGCGCCAAGGCAGTATTGTTGTGGCCATGACTTTACGCGTTGCGGTCCTCGGCGCCGGTGGTCGAATGGGCCAAGCCACGTGCGCCGCCGTCTCCGAGGCCCCCGATATGGAGCTGGTTGCTGAACTCGGCCGAGGCTCCAACGTTTCCGATCTCGCCGGCAAGGTCGATGTCGCCGTCGATTTCACCCTCCCCTCTGCCACGCAGTCGAACGTGCATGCCCTCATTTCCTCGGGCATCCACGCTGTTGTTGGAACCACGGGCTGGACCCCGAACGCACTCGCGAGTGTCGAAGATCGCCTGGCGGGATCCTCGCTCGGGGTCCTCATCGCGCCGAACTTTGCGTTGTCGGCGGTGCTCGCGATGTCGTTCGCCGCCCAGGCCGCGAAGTATTTCGAATCCGCCGAGGTCATCGAGATGCACCACCCGGATAAGGTCGATGCACCTTCGGGAACCGCGCTGCACACCGCACGCCTCATTGCGGACGCCCGCACGCAGGCCGGCCTCGCGCCAAGTCCCGACGCCACCGAAACTGGACTGGACGCCCGCGGGCGCGACGTCGATGGCGTTCACGTTCACGCTGTTCGCCTCCGCGGCCTCGTTGCGCACGAAGAGATCCTGTTCGGCAACCCCGGCGAGCAATTGCTCATCCGCACCGACTCCTTCGACCGGGCCTCGTTCATGCCCGGCGTGTTGCTCGCGATCCGCAAGGTGGTCGACCGCCCCGGCCTCACTTACGGCCTGGAGCACCTCCTCGATCTATGAAGCGCAGCATCCTTTATGCCGGATTGATGACGGCGCTCCTCGCGTTGTACATCTGGCTCGTGGGTACCCGCGTCGTCGCCCTCATCCAAACGGCTAAACCCGCAGGGATTGCCATCGGCATTGCCGCTGCGGCCATCCCGATCGTCACAGTGTGGTTCCTGTGGAAAGAATGGAGTCAAGCGCAGATCGTGAACAAGATGTACGACGCGCTCGCTGCTGAAGGCGGGCTGATTGAGGACACGCTGCCCCGCTCACAGGCAGGCCGCATCGATAAGGACGCCGCGCTGGAGGCGTTTCCCGCCTACGCCCGTGCTGCTGAGGAGAACCCCGGCGATTGGCGCTCGTGGTTCCACCTTGGCTGGGCTTACGATGCCGCCGGTGATCGGCGCCGCGCACGCACAGCGCTGCGCAAGGCAGCGACCCTCTTTCGGGCGGCTCCCAAATAGTTTGTTCGAGCCTTTAGGCTGTCAGTCCGATCTCATCGAGCCCAGCCGTGAACCGCGCGACCGTCCCATCGACATCGGCGAGCTTATCGAGGCCAAACAGACCAAAGCGCACGGTAGAAAAGTCTTTGCCCTCACCGCAGTGCAGCGGTACACCAGCGGCAACTTGCATGCCGGCAGACTTGAAGCGCTCCCCCGAACGGATATCGGGATCGGTCGTGTGAACAACAACGACCGTGGCCGCTGCGTAATCCGGTGCAGCCACCGAGGGCAGCCCGCGCTCGGCAAGTGCCTCTCGGATCCGTGCGCCGAGTTCGAGCTGTCGTTCGCGCAGGTTCTCCCAGCCCGCCTCGACCGTCTCCTTCATGAGGTCGAGGTTGTGTGCGATCGTGTCCGTTGGCATCGTCGCGTGATAGAGCGCGCGGCCCTCGCGGTATTCGTCGGCGATCGAGAGCCACTTCTTCAAGTCAAGGGAAAAGCTCGTGGAGGTGCGCGAGTTGACGATCTCTTTCGCCGCATCGTTGAGCATCACGTACCCAGCCGCCGGCGAACCGCTCCAGC
>CAYVDF010000101.1:0-6790 GCA_964450475.1 uncultured Pseudactinotalea sp. | reverse complement strand
ACCGGCGCCCACATCGGTGAGCACAGCGAGTGGGATATCTCCAGCGCGAGAGAGCGTGAAACCAGAGCACGTCGCCGGGCGCTGCGTGGTCCACAGCAGGCGCCCCGCCGTCGTCACGGCGGAAAATTCCAGCGCCCCGTCGATCTCGCGCAGCCCGAACAAGATTCCATCGAGGTGCGCCGGTACTGCGTCGAAGGGCAGGGTAAAGGTTGGGAGTTCTTGGAACGGGAACGGCAATATCGTTCCATCAACGCCGGCCTCGGGCAGCACATCGCCGGCCGTAATGATGCCGCGCTCAACATCCGGTGTGCTCGCACCTGGAGAGCAGCCAGCCACGACGAGCGCAGCAAGGCCAATCGCCGTAGCTGCCCGAACGAGCGAACTGCGCCGGCGAGTCATGACTTATCCTCCGCACGTTCGCGCGGCCACCACTGCCATAAGGCGAGTGCTACGGCGGTGAGAATAACGATCGCGACGACTTGCCCCGTCGGGGAAAGCGCCAGCGCACCGGCCTGCAGGGATGACTGGGTTTGCAGGCTGACCAACTCGGGTACGCCGATGAGGCCGTTCGTCGTGATGAACAAAACCCCGACGGCGATGAGCAGGGCGCCGGTGAGGAGCGAGGTCGTGTGGAACTCGCGACCAGCGACCGTGAAGGTGCGGCCGCGGCGCACGTTGCGGATGCCGGTGCGGTGCCACAGCATAACGAGCACGAGGAGCGGGGTGACCATACCGGCGGCGTAGAAGGTCATGAGCGTTGCACCAACGGCCATGGAACCGCTCGCGGCGGCAAGGGTCAGCACGGCGCCGAGGATCGGGCCGGCGCAGAAGCCCGCGACGCCGGAGCTCACGCCAAGCAGGTAGGCGCGGGCGAGGCCAACGTGGCGCGTCGCTGCCGTCGTGGGGGATCCAGGCATGAGCCGCTGCAGGTCAAAGCCGAGCCCAAAGATCTGCATGAGACCAAAAACAATGATGACGATCCCTGCGATCCAGATAAGCACGCTGCGGTTCGAAGTGAAGAACGCCCCGATCGCGCTGGCGCCCAGGCCAAGGGGAACGAGCACGGTGAGGAGCCCAGCGAAGAACACGCTGACGTTGGCCGCGAGCCGTGCGCCTACCCCTAAGGAGGAGGCGAAGAAGGCAGGCAGCAGCAGCGCGCTACACGGACTCAGGAGCGCGAGAGCGCCACCAAGGAAGGCGGCGAGGACGCTGATCGTCATGAGTTAGAGGCTAGTTCCTGCTCGATCGCGTTGACGAATACATCGGCGGGTTGCGCACCCACGATGGCGAGGCCGTTGAGCAGGAAGGTCGGGGTGGAGGTCACTCCGATTTGGCTCGCCTCCGCGATATTTCTCTGCACAACACTCGTGGTGGCCGGGTCGGTGAGGTCGGCCATGAACTTATCGACGTCGAGGCCGATTTGTTCGGCAATCTGCCCAAGTCCTTCCTCGCTGAGCTCGGCGGCAGTCGGAATCTGCGCGCCGTCGAATGCAACCTGGTTGAACTCTAGGTACTTGCCCTGAATTCCAGCGGCGGCGGCAGCAAGTGCGGCGCGCTCGGAGCCTTCACCAAAGAAAGCAACGTCGCGCCATTCGATGCGCAGATCGCCGCGCTCAACGTAATCGAGGAGCGCCGGCAGGGTCTGACCGGCCCACAGGGCGCAGTAGCCGCACTGGAAATCTGAATACATCACGAGGGCAACGGGGGCATCGAGCTCGCCAACCGTCAGCGGATCGTTCGCCTCGCGGCGTTCCATGTTCAGGCGCTGCGGCTCCTGAATCTCGGGCGGGGTTGCGGCAGGCGTATCTGAGGTCTTTTGGCTCGTCACAACGACAAAAATCATTGCGAGTGCGATGAGACCAATTGCAATCGGGGCCCACAATTTCCGTGGGCTGCGGCTAGTTTGTGCCATCGTGGGGGATACTCCTAAGAACTACTATCTGCAATAGTAGTCGTTAACGATGGATAGAAGCTTGTGAGATAACCCATGAATAATTCTGGCCAGCGATCACCGCTTGGGGCACTTCGCCTCTGGACCGCCCGCCAATGGGGCGCCGCCGGGCTTTTCACGCTCGTCTTTGGCCTCCTCGTCGGGCTGTCCACGGTGATCATCCCCAACTCGTTCTTCTCACGAGAAATCCCCACGGTGTGGTGGGATTACCCTGTCTGGATCCTCACCTCCATGCTCGCCGGCATGCTCGCTGCCACCTACGTGCGCCCGCGCGCTAACTCCGCCGCCCTCACACTCTCCACCCGAGATAACCGCGCTGGCCGCACCGGGATCATCGGCGCCGTGCTCGGCTGGTTCGCCGTCGGCTGCCCCGTGTGCAACAAACTCGCGCTCCTCGCGCTCGGCTACTCCGGCGCCCTCCACGGCTTTGGCGCCGCCCAACCGTTTCTCGCCGCGATCGCAATTATCGTGACGGCGATTGCTCTCGTCGTGCGCTTACGCGGCCAGCTCTCGTGCCCCGTTCAAAACCCGAACGCCGCTAAGGTGGAGGCTCTCGCGTGAGCGCCGGCCCTGCCGTACCTAACCTTGGGCCGTTGGAGCAGCAGGTGATGAACGTACTGTGGGAAAGCTGCGAAGCCAACGACGAACCGCTGCCGATCCGAGCCGTCGTCGAACGCATGCCCGACCTTGCCTACACGACCGTCGCCACCGTGCTGACGAACCTCAACCGCAAAGAGATGGTCGAACAACTCCGCGACACCGCCGTGCTGCGGTATCGCCCGCGCCGCGGCCGTGCTCAACACATCGCGTGGGTGATGAACCAACTGCTCGCGGGTGCGCACAGCCGCGAGCGATGCCTAGAAACATTCGTCGCCGAACTCGATCCGGCCGACGCGCAAACGCTGCGCGACCTTCTCGCCGAGCGTTAGGAGCACTGGGGGCAGCCGCCCGAGACCGGCATCTCCATGAAGCACGTCGGGCAGATTTCCCCTCGCCGCTCGCCCGCCGCCCGCGGCCTCGTCTGAGTCTCCTTTGGGGCAGCAGATTTTGTGGACGTCGATGCTCGCCTCGTCTTCGCAGTCGTGTCAAGGTGGTGGACTCGCCGGCGGCTACGAAGCGGGTCGAGGGTGACTTGTGCATCGGCGGGCAGTTCGGCGTCAAAAAATTTATAACACGCCAGGCGCTGCTCGGCCGCGTGCTGCACCTCGTTACCGGAGGCGCCTGGGCCGGTTTGGGCGAGGACGTCGAGGTACCACGGGCCGGGCTTGCCATCGGATGGGCGGACCACAAGGGAGGCGAGGTATGGCCAGCCTTCTTCGGTGCACTTTAACGTGACCACTGCGAGAACGCGGCGCACCCACGTCTTGCTCGTAACGTTTGCCCACGCACCAGCACGGCGCTGGATCTCATCGGCGAACTCGTTCAGCGTGAGAACGCGGTTGTATTCGGATGCAGTTTCGGTCAGGAGTGCGACTGCCGCGCGAGACCAACGGGGTAGACCAGATTCAACGGGAAGTTTCAGATCAGAGGCGTCCACGTTTACAGCATTCTACTACCCACCCTCGCGGGGAGCAGTGATCATTTCGGGCTGAGGGGCAGGGTCGGACTTCCCGCCGCGGATACGTTCGATGAACGTCATGCCGTGGTAGATGACGATCGCCGCGATCGTGCCGAGCGCGATTCCGGTGAACTGGGCGGGGCCAATGCTCAGGGTGAGATCACCGATCGCGATGATGAGCGAGGCGGCAGCGGTGTACTGGTTGACCGGCTTAGAGAAGTCGACCTTGTTTTCCAGCCAGATCTTGATTCCGATGAGGCCAATGAGACCGTAGAGCGCGACCGTGACCCCGCCGAGCACGCCGTCGGGGATCGTCTTCAAGAGTTCGCCGAACTTTGGAGAGAACGACAGCAGGATCGCGAAGATACCCGCGACCCAGTATGCGGCAGTCGAGAAGACGCGAGTCGCCGTCATGACACCAATGTTTTCCCCGTACGTCGTGGTGGCGGAACCACCTGCGGAACCGGCGATCATCGTGGCAAGACCATCGGCGAACAGGGCCTGGCCCGTGCGTTCGTTGATCTCCGGCTGGTTTGTGAGGTTCGCGATCGAGCGAACGTGGCCAACGTTTTCGGCTACGAGCACGAGAACGACGGGTAGGAACATCGGCAGGATCGACCACTCGACGGTGGGTGCATGGAAGGGCGGGAGTCCGAACCAAGCAGCTTTTGCGACGTCACTGAAATCGAGCTCACCTGAGATAGCGGCGGCGATGTACCCGATTGCGACGCCGATCAAGATCGACAGGCGCGCCATGAGACCGCGGAATGCGACCGCGATGATGAGGATCGAGGCGAGCGTGATCGTGGCGAGCCACGGGCCGGCGGCGAAGTTGTTCGTGGCGGCGCCACCGAGGTTGAAGCCGATGAGCGCGACGATCGCGCCCGTCACCACGGGTGGCATGAGCCGATCAAGCCAGCGGGTGGAGGTCGCTTGAACGATGAGGCCAACGAGGGCGAGGAGCGCACCGGTGACCAAGATGCCGAACAGGGCGGCGCCGTAACCGGCGTGCATCGTCATCGTCGCTTGAATTGGGGCGATGAACGCGAAGGAGGAACCGAGGTAGCTCGGAACGCGGTTGCGGGTGAGGATGAGGAAGAGGAGGGTGCCGATACCGGAGAACAACAGCGTGGTTGTGGGCGGGAACCCGGTGATGATGGGTACTAAAAAGGTGGCCCCAAACATGGCCACCACGTGCTGCATTCCAAAACCGATCGTCTGCGGCCAAGCTAGGCGTTCGCCGGGAAGAACAATCGCGTCAGGGGCCGGCGCCTCGCCATCCCCGTGAAGCTTCCACTTCATGGAATCTCCTCATTGATTAGGTATCACTGCCGCTCGTCAGTCTAGCGAGACGCCAACAGCTGCGTTGGCTGGTGGAGGGGTAAAAGTGTAATGATTAATTCCATGGCTACTTCCTTTGATCCCAACCCTGCGTTCGCCGAGTTCGCCCACCCCGGGCGCCTCGTCTCCACCGAATGGGTGGCCGAGCGGCTGGATCCGGATCACCCCGAAGCCGGCACGTTCGTGCTGCTGGAATCCAACGAGGACGTGCTCCTGTACGACATCGGGCACATCCCCACCGCACACAAAATTGACTGGCACCTCGACCTCAACGATCCCGTTGGCCGCGATTATATTGACGGCGAAGGGTTCGCTGCGTTGAATTCGCGCCTTGGCATTTCCCGCGACACGACCGTCGTTATTTACGGTGATGCCAACAACTGGTGGGCCGCCTATGCGCTGTGGGTGTACACCCTGTTTGGGCACGAGGACGTGCGCCTCATGGATGGTGGCCGCGCGAAGTGGGTCGCGGAGGAACGCGAGCTCACCCGCGAGGTGCCCGCGTCTGGGGAGTCGGACTACCCAGTGATTGAGCGTGACGACGGCCCGATCCGGGCGTACATGGAAGACGTGCTCGATTTCCTTGGCGGGCAGCTCATCGACGTGCGTTCCCTGCCCGAGTACACCGGTGAACGCACCCACATGCCCGACTATCCCCAGGAGGGCACGCTCCGCGGCGGCCACATACCAGGCGCGCAGTCGGTTCCGTGGGCCCGGGCCGCGAACGAGGACGGCACGTTCAAATCGCGCGCCGAGTTAGAGGCGATCTACATCGATGAAAAGGGCCTCGACCCCCAAGAGCCCGTGATCGCGTACTGCCGCATCGGCGAACGCAGCGCCCACACGTGGTTTGTGCTCACTTACCTGCTGGGCTGGGAGGACGTTCGCAACTACGACGGTTCGTGGACCGAGTGGGGCAACGCCGTGCGCGTACCGATCGTTCTCGGTGAAGAGCCCGGAGAGATCTAAGCCAGAGGCAAGGAGAACGCCGTGGAACTGCCCGAATCGTTTAGCCAGATCGTCGAGGACTTCAATGACATGGGGCCCTCGGATCGGGTGCAGCTGCTGATCGAGTTCGCCGACAACCTCCCAGAACTCCCCCAGCGCCTCGCCGACCACCCGGAGCTGCTTGAACCGGTGCCAGAGTGCCAATCGCCGATCTTTCTCCACGTTGAGGTTGACGGCGAGGGCCCGCAGGCCGAGGTCCACGTGTTCTTCTCTGCCCCGCCCGAGGCGCCAACGACGCGCGGGTTCGCCGGAATCCTCGCCGAGGGGCTCGAAGGGCTTTCGGCTGGTGAGGTCGTGGCGGTGCCGGGCGATGTCACGCACATGCTCGGTCTTGCCGAGGTCATCTCCCCCCTGCGGCTGCGCGGCATGGCGGGCATGCTCGCGAGGATCAAACGGCAGGTGAAGGAGAAGGCCGGGCTGTAAGGTGACGCCATGAAGTTCTTGAGATTCATCGCGAACGTTTACTGGAAGATCAGTAAATGGAACCCCGCCACGACGCCCGCCCCCGACCAGGGCGTCATCATCGGCGCCCCGCACACGTCGAACTGGGATTTTATTCTCATGCTCGCAACGGGCTGGAAGATGGGCCTGAACTTCAAGTGGCTCGGCAAAAGCCAGGCCTTCGTGAAGCCGATTGCCCCGATCGCACGGGCCCTCGGTGGGATCCCGGTCAATCGCGCAAACCCCCAAGGCCTCGTTGATGACCTCGTTGCGCGCGCCGAGGCGGGAGAAAAATATTTATTAGTCATCACGCCTGAGGGCACACGCTCGGAACGCAAGTATTGGAAGTCCGGGTTCTACCGGATCGCGCGCCAAGCCAACCTCCCGGTCGTTCTTGGTTTCATTGATCGCGATAGAAGACTCGCTGGCCTTGGCCCGACGATCGAGCTCACAGGTGATGTGACGACCGACATGGACGTCATCCGTGACTT
>CAYVDF010000100.1:0-6790 GCA_964450475.1 uncultured Pseudactinotalea sp. | reverse complement strand
CATCACCGGAGTTGACGCGGCCAACGCCCTGCAGCACGTCCACGTGCTCCACGCAGGCACCGCAACCCAAGGTGATCACCTCATCACCGCGGGCGGCCGCGTGCTCTCGGTTGTGGGCCTCGGCGCCGACGTGGCAGCTGCACGCGGCGCCGCATACGCCGGCGTCGCTGAAATCTCCTGCGAGGGCATGCAGCACCGCAGCGATGTCGCTGCCCGCGCCTAGCCGGCTGCCTTCTCCCACGTGATCGACCGCTCAACGTCCCTAAACCCGAGCGAAGAGTACAAGCGCCCCGCCTGCGTCGGGTTTTCCGTATCGACGTCGAGCTCCGCTTTCGTAAAACCACCCGCCTTGGCGGCAGCGAGCGACGAGACGAGCACCGCCCGCCCAAGGCCCTGACCCTGCGCCGAACCACGCACACCAACAAGGTTCAAATACATGACCCCAGGTTTATACGTGGCTGCAAACGCGTAGGCGAGCACCACGCCGTCAACAACGACGATGCGGCTGAGGTCGGGCCGGAAGGTTGCAGAAGAAACGTGGCGCGCCCACGCCTCCTCGGTGATCGGTGCACTGCCGAAGTGAGTCGAGAACGCGTCGTTGTGCGCGATGCGGACCGCCTCGTAGAACTCCGGCGTGAGCACCTGGGTGCGCGGATCCTCCGCGTAGTCGGCGTCGAGGTCGCACGCCATGTCCGACCAGTACCGCACCCGGTGGTATCCGTTGGCCGTGAGGAGTTCGGCGCTCGCGGGTGCGCGATCCGTGGTCCCTCCAACGAACCACAGCGGTACATCCGGCATTGCCTCACGGCCCCATTCACGCGCGCGCTCTTCCGCCAACCCCAACAGGTACGAGGCAATGCCCTGCCCGCGCCACGCGGGGAGCACCCCACCAGAGATCCACACAGAGTTCTTGCCATCGTACGTCGGGGTCGCGCGCGGGTAGAGTTCCTGCCACGCGACCATCTTCTCCCCGTGCCACAGCGCCCACGTGTGCTGCGCCGGGTCGAACGTCTCGTTCGGTTCGATCCGCTCGGCAAGTTCGGTCACGGTCCACGAGTGGCGGCTGCCATCATCGGTGCTCACGATGCGCGCGAGCTGTGCCCACTGATCGACGTCGCCTGCGGTGATGGGAGCGAGGCGCAGTTTGCTCAGGAACGGTGGAGCCACAAAGAAACATACTCTCACACGCGGGCAGGCGCGGCAAGCACGCTGAGCTCACCGGCGCGCACGAGATCGCGCACGGGCCGCTGCAGCCGGAACCTGATCCCGCCCCCGGGCTGGTCGAACCACGCTGGAACGAGCTCCGCCTGCACCGGCACCGGTCGGTTTGCGACAAGCCCCACACGCAAGGAGCCCTCGCCGAGCGCTGTCGGTGGCAACGATCGTTCCTGCGTCGGCGTCGCCCACGCATAGATGTAGAGCCCGTCGATGGTGCCCCACCTGTCGTACGGTATCCCCGGCGCAAGATTTGTGACGACGCCTCCCGGCCCAGCCGCAACGATCCGCTGCCGTAGCGCCTCGTACGGGGCGAGCGCGCTATGCGCGCGTTGCTCGACCTCCCCTGGGGTGAGCATGACGGGCATCGGCATGGGTGCGGTGAGGTAGTTCCACGCGATCATCCCGGCCTCGCGTTCCTGGCGCGCCGTGCCGAGGTGGTGGAGCTGGCCGTAATCAAACACGTCGACTGAATAGAGGCCCTCGAGTGACCGGACGAGGATCGCGCCCTCGAACGTCGTGTGGGATTCCCCGGGCAGTCGCACGGCGGCCTGTGGAACGCCAGCACCCGTGAGGGCTTGGCGAAGCTGGTCGAATTCGCGTGAGTCGGTCACTCGCACCGCGACCCAGGCAGGCACGAAGTCCGGTGCACGGGGGTGGCGCCGCAGCTCGGCAGTCCACTCCTCATCCGTCGGGATCGGGGCAGCCTCGTCGGGGGCGATGAGCATCGCGGGGGAGTTCCAGTACACGCGCTTGGAATAATTCGGGATGAACACCGGCTCGTCGTCGAGTGTGATGCGCGCGCTCAGCCACGCGCCGTGGGTGTCATCGGACATGCGCTCGCGGATCTGTTGAAACAAACCAACGGCAGCAACGGGAAGAGCGTGCCGCTCGCCGTCAATATGAATCCGCCCGGCGTGCGAGGTCGAGACCTGCGACCACTCCGCAACGACAGGCTCCCCTTCGCTGGCGCCAAGCTCGGCGGCGCGGGCGCGCAGCACCGCGGCGAGTTCGGTCACGAGATCCGCGGGAGTGGGAGGATGCATACCGAAATCGTGGCACACTTTCAGATGTGACATCACAACTTGCCGGCTGGGGCCACGTGTACTCAGGTAAAGTCCGCGACCTATACGATCCCGAGGACGGCTCGGACCGCATCCTCGTTGTTGCCTCGGATCGGATCAGCGCATTCGACCACATCCTGCCCACCGAGATCCCCGACAAGGGCAAGGTGCTCACCGCGCTCAGTATGTGGTGGTTCGAGCGCCTCGGCGATCTCATCGGTAACCACGTGATTTCTGCCGACGAGGGCGTGCCCGAAGCGGTCCGTGGCCGAGCGATGATCTGCCACCGCCTCGACATGATCGGCGTCGAATGCGTCGCCCGCGGCTACCTCACCGGCTCGGGGCTGAGCGAATACAACGCCTCCGGTGAGGTGTGCGGGGTGCCGCTGCCAGAAGGTCTCGTGGATGGCTCCCGGCTTGCCGAACCGATCTTCACCCCGGCCATGAAGGCGGAGGTGGGGGAGCACGACGAGAACGTCTCGTTCGAGCACGTCGCCGGTGAAATCGGCACGGAACTTGCGGAGCAGCTCCGTGAGCACACGCTAAAAATTTATTCTTTCGCCGCCGACCTCGCAGCGCAGCGCGGAATCATCCTTGCCGATACGAAGTTCGAATTCGGGCACACCCCCAGCGGAGAGCTCGTGCTCGGCGATGAGGTGCTCACTCCCGACTCCTCACGCTACTGGCCCGCCGATGAATACAAGGTCGGGCAAACTCAGCCCTCGTTCGATAAGCAGTACCTGCGCGACTGGCTCGCTCACGACTCCGGGTGGGATCCCCACGGCGACCTCCCTCCGCCCGAACTACCCGCGGAGGTCATCGAGCGCACCCGCGACCGCTACCTGCAGGCCTACCGCAACCTCACGGGCGAGGACCTCTCGCTCTAGCGGTCGTTACCAGCCTCGTTCGCGCCACGTGCCAAGGTGCGGGCGCTCGGCGCCGAGCGTCGAGTCGTCTCCGTGACCCGGGTGGAACACGCACGCGTCGTCGAATTCATCGAAAATTTTCGCCTCGACGTCATCAATGAGCGTACGGAAGGCGGCGTCATCGCCGAAGGTGTTGCCAACCCCGCCGGGGAAGAGCGAATCGCCCGTGAAAATGTGCGGGGCCTCGCCTTCGGGTTCGTAGACGAGCGCGATTGAGCCGGGCGTGTGACCGGTCAGCCGGATGACCGTGAGGCGGGCGGCGCCCACGGCGATGATGTCGCCGTCGGTGACCTCCAGATCGATATCGAGGCCGGTGGCGTCGGTGATCGCCTCGGCGTCGGGTCCGCCGGCGACGGTGACCGCCGCTGTTTCCTCCACGACCTTCGCGAGCGCGCGGTGATGATCCCAATGCTGGTGCGTCGTGATCACAGAGGTCACGAGGTCTGGGCCGATGATCTGCAAAAGCCGCTCGGCATCATCGGCGGCATCGATGAGCGCCTGCGTGCCCGTGGAGGTACAGCGCAGCAAGTAGCAGTTGTTGTGCATCTTTTCATCGACAACGATCTTCGTCACGCGCAGCCCAGGCAGCTCCATCGTCGCCTGCGAGCCGGGTGAAATGCTGGGGAAAACTCCGGTAGTCATAGGAGCCAACCTACCAATGTGGATAACTTTTCGCCCACCCCCGCGCGCCCGCTACCCTCACACATACGGTAGGTAAGGAGGCCCCATGGATCGCATCATCATCGAAACCATTCGCCGTGACGACGCGCCAAGCGGCGACGGTCGAAGCCTCGCTCATGCGCTCTCTCAACTCGGTTTCGCAGGCCTCGCGCAGGTGCGAGTCGGCGCCCGCTACGAGCTCACGTATACCGCACAGCGTCCGGACGACGCGCTCGAGTTGGCACGTTCGCTCGCCGATGGGCTCTTTGCTGGCTCGCGCGAGAGGATCGTTTCCGTGCGGCACCTGGAGTGAGGTACGCACACTGCCGGCGGCACGTGCGGGTTCGGGGTACTCTCATTCCCAGTACACAGTTGGGAGAACCATTCGTGAGCGAGAACGACGACATCGCCGTGAAGATGTGGACCGATGGCGCATGCAAGGGCAACCCCGGGCCAGGCGGATGGGGCGTGCTCATGAGGTACGGGCAGCACGAAAAAGAATTATTCGGCGGCGAGGCCGTCACGACGAACAACCGGATGGAACTGACCGCCGTCATCGAAGGCCTGCGCGCGCTCACGCGCCCGTCAAAGGTTGAGCTGCACGTCGACTCGACGTACGTCATGAAGGGCATGACCGAGTGGATCCACGGGTGGAAACGCAATGGCTGGCGCACGTCGGCGAAGAAGCCCGTTGCCAACGCCGAACTGTGGCAAGAGCTTGATGGACTCATCTCGCGCCACGACGTGTCGTGGACCTGGGTGCGCGGGCACGCCGGGGATCCCGGCAACGAGCGAGCGGATGAACTCGCCAACCGCGGCGTCGAAAGCCTGCAGAACTCCGAGCCGTTCTAGCGAACCGCCTTAGCCGGCGAGGCCCCACGCCTGTGCGGTGATCTGCGCCGAGCGGATTCGGTTCTCTCTGCCAGGGCCCTGGAAGGCGATGATCAGCTCGTCGGCCTGGGTCGCTTCGGCGAAGTCGCTGAGGTAGTCGCGAACCTCATCGCCGGTACCGACGGCGGTGTATGTGAGCATTGAGGCGATCTGCGCGCCTTGCGGGGATGCAAGGATCATGTCCGTCTCCTCGGCACTAAGGTTGCCGGCCCCAGGAATCATCATGCGCAGACGCGCTCGTAATGTTCGCTGGAACTGCACGTCGGCTTCCTCCCGCGACGGGGCGGCGACGACGTTGAGCGCAGCGATTGCATACGGCTCAGTGAGCTGGTCGGACGGGCGGAACTCAGCGCGGTAGGCGGCCATCGCCTCGTGCAGCGCGGCGGGCGCGAAGTGCGACGCGAACGCGTAGGGGAGCCCGAGTTGGGCGGCGAGCTTCGCGCCGAACAGCGAGGAGCCCAGAATAAACAGCGGCACGTTCGTGCCCTTGCCGGGGTAGGCGTTAACCCCGGGGATCCGAGATTCGCCCGCGAGGTAGGCGTGCAGTTCGAGCACATCGTGGGGGAACGTATCGGCGGCACGGACGTCGCGGCGCAGCGCGAGCATCGTCTTCGGGTCGGTGCCCGGTGCGCGGCCGAGCCCAAGATCAATTCGATCGGGGTGGAGTTCAGCGAGGGTGCCGTACTGCTCCGCGATGATGAGCGGAGCGTGGTTCGGCAACATCACCCCGCCCGCGCCGAGGCGAATCGCCTCGGTGTGCGCGGCGACATGCGCGATGAGCACGCTCGTTGCCGAGGATGCGATCGCGGGCATGTTGTGATGCTCGGCATACCACACGCGGTGGTAGCCGAGCCGTTCCGCTTCCTGCGCGAGTTCCACCGTCCCCGCCAACGATTCCGCGATGGTTTCGCGGTGACCAACGGTTGCTAGATCAAGGATGGAAAGCGGGATCGTCATAGGGCAAGGGTACGTGAGATTACGCTTGGGGCGCGGGCGTGAGTTGTCCCGTGAAATTCAGTTTCTTCCCCCACCCGCGGTACGTGACCGACCCGTCCTCACCTGGAATGACCGCGAAGTTGACGGTGCCCGGCAAGAGTACGGGGGCGGCGAAGTCGACCGTCCACGTGAACGCCTCACCGCGGATCGGCCCGACCTCCGCCAACGCACGCGCCGAAGTGTACATGCCGTGGGCGATCGCACGGGGGAACCCGAGCGCTTTCGCCCCGAGGAGGGAGGTGTGGATTGGGTTGATGTCGCCTGAGACCTTCGCGTAGCGCCGGCCGATATCGGCAGGTAGGCGCCACGTGGCGCTGGGAACCGGGTTCTCCGATTCATCGCGCGGAGACTCTACGGCCTCAGGCAGGTTCGGGATCTTCACCCCGCGCGCAAGGTAGGTTGAGATCCCCTGCCACGCCGGCCCCTCATCCACCCCGCCAAACACCTCGACAACGAGTTCGACCTGGGTACCCGAGCGGTGCGCGGCAAGATTCTGCGCCCACGCCCGAACGGTGAGCTCCTCGCCCAGGTGAAGCGCGCGAACCTGGGTCACCTTGTTCGACACATGCACCATCCCGAGCAGGGGGAGCGGGAAGTCCGGCCGGGCCATGATGGCCATCGCGAGCGGAAACCCAACGACGTGCACGAACCCCGCGGGCAACGTATCCAGTGCGCGTTCACCAAGCAGGTGCTGGTACGCCGTCAAATGATCGGGATCAACCTCAACACCAGAAACCTCATACGTCACCTCAGGCAGCGACGAGGCGCGTCGCCCACGGGCGATGACTGATTTGGCCTGGCGCGCAAGTGCCGTGCGGTAGAGCCCGCCGAGGCTCGGGAGGGAATCGAAACGCTTGATCTTCGCCATTACTTACCCACGAGGTTCTGGCCGCACACGCGTAGTGTCTCGCCGTTGATGCCGGCGGAGTTCGGCGCGGTGAGGAACGCGATCTCCACCGCCACGTCGACCGGCTTGCCGCCCTGCTTTAGGGAGTTGAGTCGGCGCACGACCTGGCGGTTCACGAGCGGGATCGACGC
>CAYVDF010000099.1:0-6803 GCA_964450475.1 uncultured Pseudactinotalea sp. | reverse complement strand
CTTCGAATGTAAGAACGTGTTCACGAACAAGGTGTGGACGGACGCCTACCGCGGCGCCGGACGCCCCGAGGCGACGTTCGGGATCGAACGGATCATGGATGAGCTTGCGGTTGAACTCGACATGGACCCGCTAGAGCTGCGTGAGAAGAACTGGATCAAGCACGAGGAGTTCCCCTTCACCACGGTTGCCGGACTCGAATACGACACCGGTAACTACGAAGCCGCCACCGCACGAGCGCTCGAACTCTTCGGTTACGAGGAGCTGCGCGAGGAGCAAAAGCGCCGCCGCGAATCGAACGATCCAATCCAACTCGGGATCGGGATCTCCACGTTCACGGAGATGTGCGGCCTCGCCCCCTCCCGCGTGCTTGGCGCACTGAGCTACGGCGCTGGTGGATGGGAGTACGCACAGGTGCGGATGCTACCCACCGGCAACGTCGAAGTCGTCACCGGATCCAGTGCTCACGGTCAGGGTCATGAGACGGCGTGGAGCCAGCTCATCGCCGATCGGCTCGGCGTTCCGTTTGACAACGTCGAGGTTCTCCACGGAGACACCCAAGTCGCCCAAAAGGGGATGGACACCTACGGATCCCGCTCGCTCGCCGTCGGAGGAATGGCAGTCCTTGCCGCCGCCGATAAGGTGATCGAAAAGGCCAAAGCCATCGCCGCGCACATGCTCGAGGCAAGCGAAGAGGACATCGAATTCGCAGACGGGCGGTTCGAGGTCAAAGGAACCGATAAGGGCGTGACCATCCAAGACGTGTCACTCGCGACCTTCGCAGCCCACGACCTGCCTGACGGGGTGGAGCCCTCGCTTGATTCGGATGCGACGTTCGACCCGGAGAACTTCTCCTTCCCGCACGGCACACACCTTGCGGCCATGGAGGTTGACACTGAAACGGGCATGGTGAAGATCCGCAAGTACGTGTGCGTCGATGATGTTGGCAACGTGGTCAACCCGCTCATCGTCGATGGCCAGGTGCACGGCGGACTCGCGCAAGGGATCTCCCAGGCGCTGTTTGAGGAGGCCGTGTACGACGATTACGGCACCCTGCTCACCGCCTCGTTCACGGATTATCTGTTGCCTTCAGCCGCAGATCTTCCCAGTTTCATCACCGATCGCACTGAAACCCCCTCGACGACCAACGAACTCGGCGTCAAGGGTGTGGGCGAGGCCGGCACGATTGCCTCCACGCCCGCGATCGTCAACGGGGTGCTCGATGCGGTTCGCCACCTTGGCGTTGAAGATATCCGTATGCCGCTGACTCCCTCGCGGGTCTGGAACACGATCAACAAGGAGCCATCATGATCCCAAGTTCGTTTGATTACGCAGCCCCCACGTCGGTCGCGGACGTTGTCGCCGCCCTGGGGAACGGTTCGGAGGCGAAGCTGCTCGCCGGTGGCCAGAGTTTCATTCCCGTCCTGCGGCTGCGAATGGCCGACCCCGACCTCGTCGTGGGCCTCGCCAAGGTGGCCGAGCTCTCTGAAGTATTAATGGACGGCGATACTCTCGTCGTTGGTGCAATGGTCACCCACGATGCTGCCTCTAAGAACGGCCTCATTGAGGAGCACGCGCCCCTTCTTGCCAAGGCCGCCGCTTCGGTGGCGGACCCGCAGGTCAGGCACCGGGGCACGATCGGCGGTTCGGCGGCGCATGCCGACCCCGCTGGAGACATCGGGCCGGCGCTTCTTGCTATGGACGCGACGATGGTGATCGTCGGGCCAAGTGGGGAGCGGCAGGTTCCGGCATCGGAGTTCTTCGTTGATGTGTTCACCACCGATCTGGAGGAGGACGAGGTGCTCACCCAGGTGCGAATCCCCTCGTTCGCCGGGTGGAGCGCGCACTATGAGAAGTTCAACCGCGTGTCCCAGCAGTGGTCGATCGTGGCCGTCGGTGCGCTCGTACGCAAGGACGGCGGCTCGATCGCCGAGGCGCGGATGTGCCTGACGAACATGGGAGCCACTCCTCTCCGCGCCCACGGCGTGGAGTCGGCGCTGGCGGGGGCCCCCGCGAATGCTGAGGCAATTGCCGCGGCGTGCGCTGGTGCCGGTGAGGGGACCGATCCTCAAAGCGACCTCAACGGGGATGCTACTTACCGCAAACACCTTGCCGGGGTACTTGCCAAGCGGGCGGTGCTCGCAGCGGCGGGTGTGGAGTAGAGCGATGGAGTTAGAGCACCATTTCGAGGTACCCGCGGACATCGCCACAACGTGGGCGACGTTCAACGACCTGGAACAGGTCGTGCCGTGCTTCCCGGGGGCGACGCTCACGAGCGTGGACGGTGACGATTTCGAAGGAACCGTGCGCCTGAAACTCGGCCCGATCTCCCTGACGTACGGGGGCAAGGGCACGTTCATCGAACGGGATGAAGGAGCCGGGGTCGTCGTCATGGAAGCCCAAGGGATGGACAGGCGCGGCAACGGTGCTGCCGGCATCACAGTGCGCGCCACCCTGAGCGAAATCGAGGGTGGCACGGCGGTCGACGTCATCAGTAAGGTCAACATTTCCGGAAAGCCGGCTCAGTTTGGTCGGGGCATGATCCAGCGAGTGTCCGATCGGATGCTCGGGCAGTTTCTCGATTGCGTGAAGGAGAAAATGGCGTAAGACGAAGTTTATAGTCCTCTGGCCACCGGCGGTTTCACGCGGGATGCTCCGCCTCGAATTCGAGGCGTTCTTCGGGGGTATCGATATCGCGGCCGGTGGCCAGATCCTTGACCTCGACCTCAAGCGTCGGATTCTCTCCGAGGTAGCCGCGCGCGCCGGCATCCCCGTCGAGGGAGGCGAGCACGCCGTCGAAATGGTTCGCGCCGATGAGCACGGGGTGGCCGGGGCGGCCGGCGTATGTGGCGCGCGCTAGTGCACTGCGCAAATCTGAACCGGTCCCCTGCTCGATGATGCGCTGCACGACGCTGGCGCTGACATCGGGTAGGTCGACGAGATGGATGACCGCTGCGTCAACCCCTTCGCCCGCGAGCGCGCGCAGGCCTGCTCGTAGCGATGTCGACATGCCCTCGCGCCAGTCGTTGTTGATGACGACGCGGGCATCGGTCAGCGTTTGGGCGGCGGCCTCGGCCTGTGCGCCGAGCACGGCGAGGACGGGTGCGCATCCCACGGCCGTCAAGATCTGGGCCGCTGCGGCCACGAAGCTTTCGCCACTTGGGTGCCCAAGGAGCGCTTTGGGGGTGCCCATGCGTCGCCCCTCGCCGGCGGCCAAAACAATTCCTGCGATCGCTGCCAATCGTGCGCCAATCTGCTCTGCGGCGTGCCAATCCGCGGATTTTTCCTACTGTTTAGGCCATGATGTCAGGATGGACTCAGCACTGACAACGATTGGTCTGCCTGTAGCCCTCGGGATTATCATGCTCGGATTGGGTCTGACGCTCACTCCGCGCGATTTTGGGCGAGTGGCGAGACATCCGAAAGCTGTGGTGATCGCGCTCACGATGCAGCTGCTTGTGCTGCCCGCGATCGCGTTTGGCCTCGTGCTTCTGTTTAAGCTTCCCCCGCTGCTCGCGATCGGCATGATGCTGCTCGCGGCATCCCCGGGCGGGTCGACGGCGAACCTGTACTCGCACCTGTTCCGCGGCGACGTGGCCCTGAACATTAGCCTGACCGCCGTTAACTCGATCATCGCTGTGTTCACCCTCCCCATGATCACCAATCTCGCGATCAACTATTTTGCGCCTGGCCAACCCGAACTCGGCCTGCAGTTCGACAAGGTGCTCGAAGTGTTCGTCATTGTGCTCGGGCCTGTCGCGATCGGGATGGCGATTCGCCACTTCTGGCCAGGCTTTGCCGATGCGATGAACAAGCCTGTTCGCATCGCCTCGGTTGCGATCCTTGCGATCGTCATCGGCGGCGCAGTCGTCGCCAACCTCGCGCTGCTGCGTGAACACTTCTCTAGCCTCGCCCTGATCACCATTGTGTTCTGCATCATCAGCCTCGCCCTTGGGTACTTCGTGCCCCGCGCGTTTGGGATCCGGGATGCGCAGGCGCGGGCGAGCTCGTTCGAGATCGGCATCCACAATGCCACCCTCGCCATCGTGATCGCCCAAACGGTGCTCGGAAACATCGAAATGTCGCTGCCTCCGGCTGTGTACGGCGTGCTCATGTTCTTCATCGCACTCGGTTTCGGGTTCCTGCTCCCCCGCAAGGACGCCGACGTTGATGCACAGGAGGAAACCGCGGCTGTGCAGTAGGGCAGACTAGAAGCGATGTCTATACACGCTTCTTTACCTGCACCCGGTTCCTCCCCGTCCGAAGAGGAACTCATCGAATCGTTCACAGCGTGGGCCGCTGCGCGCGGCCTCGAGCTTTATCCGCACCAGGAAGAAGCACTGTGGGAAATCGTGACCGACTCACACGTCATCGCCTCCACCCCGACGGGTTCAGGCAAGTCGATGATCGCGGTCGCAGCACATGCCGTCGCGATCGCGCGCGGGCAGCGCTCGGTTTATACGGCGCCGCTAAAGGCGCTTGTGAGCGAGAAATTTTTCGACCTTGTCGAGATTTTCGGGGCAGAGAACGTTGGCATGCTCACCGGTGATTCGGCGATCAACGCGGGTGCCCCAATCATCTGCTGTACCGCTGAGGTGCTGGCAAACCAGGCACTGCGCGAAGGCGAGGAAACTCCCTATCACTGGGTGATCATGGATGAGTTCCACTTCTACGCCGACCCCCAGCGCGGGTGGGCGTGGCAAGTACCGCTGCTGCAGATGCCGAACTCTCGGTTCGTGCTCATGTCGGCAACGCTTGGGGATGTGTCGATGTTCGTCGACGACCTCCAGCGCCGCACGGGCGCGCCCGTTGCCGTGATTGACTCGGCCGAGCGGCCAGTACCGCTGTCGTTCTTCTACGTGATCGAGCCGTTGCAAGAGGTACTCAAGGAGCTGGTAGAGACCCACCGCGCGCCGGTGTACGTTGTGCACTTCACCCAAGCCGCCGCGGTGGCCCAAGCACAGGCCCTCACCTCCGCCCAGCTCGCAACGCGTGCCGAACGCGATGAGATCGCCAAGGAGATTGGCGACTTTTCGTTTTCCCGAGGGTTCGGGCAAACGCTCTCACGGTTGCTGCGCCATGGCATTGGCGTGCACCACGCGGGAATGCTCCCGCGCTACCGCCGCCTCGTTGAACGGCTGACCCAGGCCGGTCTGCTCAAGGTGGTGTGCGGCACCGACACCCTCGGCGTGGGAATCAACGTTCCGATCCGTACCGTGGTGTTCACGGGGCTCACGAAATTTGACGGGATTCGTTCCCGCCACCTGAACAACAGGGAATTCCACCAGATTGCCGGGCGGGCGGGCCGCGCCGGCTTCGACACCCAAGGCGATGTGCTCGTGCTCGCCCCCGAGCACGTGATCGAGAACGCCCGTGCGCTCGCTAAGGCTGGCGACAATGAACGCAAGCGACGCCGCATCATCCGAAAGAAGGCGCCCGAGGGCGTCGTCAACTGGACTGATAAAACATTTGAACGCCTGCGCGATGGTGAACCCGAACCGCTGACGTCGCAGTTCCGCGTGACGCACGCGCTCGTGCTCAATGTGCTTGCTCGGTGGGAGGACCCGGTCGAGGTCATGTACAAGCTCGTGACCGATAACCACGAGCCGCCCTCGGAGTGGAACCCACACATCCGCGACGCGATCCGCATTTTCCGCTCGCTGCGCGCGGCCGGGGTGATCGAACACCTGAAGACCCCCGATTCGATGGGGCGCCGCGTTCGTCTCGTGCACGACCTACCCACCGACTTCGCGCTCAACGCACCGCTGTCACCGTTCGCGTTGGCGGCCCTGGAACTCCTGGAGCCGGAATCGGAATCCTACGCCCTCGACGTCGTGTCAGTCATTGAGGCGACCCTGGAAGATCCCCGGCCGCTGCTCGTCGCCCAGGAAAAAGAAGTTCGGGGCGAGGCAATCGCGCAGATGCGCGCCGACGGGTTGGATTACACCGAGCGGATGAACGCGCTGGAAGAGATCACGTACCCGAAGCCGCTCGCGGAATTATTATTTGCCGCGCTCGCTGAGTATGCGACCGCTCACCCTTGGGTGAATGACTATGAGCTCAAGCCCAAGTCGGTTGTGCGCGACATGGTCGACAAGGCAATGACCTTCGCCGAGCTCATCTCGCACTACGGGTTAGCGCGCTCTGAGGGTGTTGTGCTGCGCTACCTCAACGATGCGGCGAAGGCGCTGCGCCAGGTCGTGCCCGAGGAGATGTACACCGAGGAGCTCACCGACATCACGACGTGGCTGACCGAAACGGTGCGCGCTGTTGACTCCTCGCTGCTCGCGGAGTGGGAGGCGCTTGCGGCCGGTGACGAGGATGCGGCCCGCGCGGCGGCCGGCGTGGCAGCCGGTGAAGAACCCGAACTTGCGAGGGAGCGACCTATCACCGCGAACGCGCGAGCATTTACAACCATGGTGAAGAACGCCGTCTATCGGCGGCTCGACCTGCTGGATCGCGAAGATTACGCGGCCCTTGCTGCTATGGACGCCGGCCAACTGGGTGCGTGGAGTGCCGAGGAGTGGGCGCGCGCGGCCGATCCGTATTGGCAGGAGTACACCGACCTTGCAACGGGCAACGATGCGCGCTCGGCTGATCGCACCGCGATCGAGACCGGTGAGGATATCTGGCGCGTGACGCAGATTCTGCTCGATCCCGAGGGGGACAACGCGTGGCGGATGTACGTCGAGGTCGACCTCGCAGCGAGTGCGGAGGCCGGGGAACCGGTGACGAAGGTGACGGGGCTGGCCCCGCTCGCCTAGAGCGTGTCTGACAAAGTTTTTGCCCATGCGATGACGGCGTT
>CAYVDF010000098.1:4261-6818 GCA_964450475.1 uncultured Pseudactinotalea sp. | reverse complement strand
GCGACGGGATATTTCGACCACGCGCTCGCGGCGGCACGCAGGCTGTGGGCCCTGAGCCACGCCCCCGCCCGCGTGAACGACGGGCCACGCACCCTCAGGCTCACGGGCGCGCCAACAATAGATTTTTCTCGCGTTCACTACACCCACCCCGGTGCTGGGGGCGAAACCATCAACGGAGTGAGCCTGACTGTTCCAGCGGGAAGCCACGTTGCGATCGTTGGGCGTTCAGGTTCGGGCAAGTCGACGCTGGTCAACCTCCTCCAGCGTTACGACGATCCCACTTCCGGCCAGATTCTGCTCGATGGTGAGCCGGCAGCGGAGTTTACGCTCGAGTCGTTGCGTAGCCAGGTCGTTGCGGTATCGCAACGCAGTGAGCTCATGCACACCTCCATCGCCGAGAACCTGCGCCTCGGTGCACGGCAGGCCACGGATGATGAGCTGTGGTGGGCACTGGGGGCCGCGGGGCTTGCCGACGAAGTGCGCGCAATGCCGGATGGGCTGGGCACGATCGTTGGCGAATCAGCTAGCGCGCTTTCGGGAGGGCAGGCTCAGCGTATCTGCCTCGCACGAGCGCTCCTCATGCGACCGCGGGTGCTCATCCTCGATGAGTTCGCGGCTCACCTCAACGTCGATCTCGAAGAGAGGATTTGGGCGGGGATTCGCGACCACTTGAACGAAGCGACCGTCATCGAGGTCACCCACCGTCTCCCCGCCACAGCCCGCGCTGACCGCGTGTTTGTTCTCGACGGCGGCCAGATCGCGGACGAGGGTTCGCCTCAAGAGATCACGCCGCAGCGGCTAGAAGAGATTTTCCGGCAGCTGCGGCGCGTGGGGTAAGAAAAATTATTTATCCTCGCGCAGCGTTGAGTCGATGAACCACGCCTGCTGCTCCAACTGTCCGATATAGGCGTTGAGGATATCGGCAGACGTCGGGTCGGCCTCGTCCACGTCGTCAAAAACTTTCCGCATCTGACCGGTGACCGCGTTGATTGCCTTGACGACGAGCTCTGCCGCGCGCTCGGAGGCGATCTCGCTCTTGGGGAACTTCGGCAGCTCGGAGCTTTCGACGACGGTCGCGGCGCGCCCATCGGGTTCGGTGCCAACGGCCCGCATACGCTCGGCGATCTCATCGATTCCGGCGCGGGCGACCTCCACGACCTCATCAAAGGCGAGGTGAAGCGAACGGAAATTTGGGCCGATGACGTTCCAGTGCGCCTGCTTGCCGGAGACGGCCAGATCAATGAGGTTGACGAGCGTCTGCTGTAGCGCATCGCGGACTACGGGTGGTGCAACAAATCCTTTGGGCATGTTTCCTCCAACGTCGATATACGGCGGCCCTTGCGGTAGCGAGGGGCCCCCTTTCATTGAACACCCGGAGCGGGATCTAGAGTTTCTCTCTCAGCGTGGGGCAGCTGTTACTGATGTGAAAGTTGTTAATTTAGTGGCTGCTGTTCCCAAATGGGAAAGTTTTTAGTACCGTGGCAGGGACCTTGTAATCCCATATCCCTTTTTCAGGAGAAGCGTTCGTGAACGTTAGGCGCCTCATGGCAGTCGGCGCGACTGCCCTTGTTGGGCTCCTCATTGCGCCGATGGCGCTCGCGGCACCGACCCAAGAGGATATCGACGCGGTCAAGGCCGAAGCCGAGGAAACTCGCGGCTCCATCGCTGAGATCGAGGTCGAGCTCGCGCACTCCCGGGTCGCCTACGACAATGCGATGATCAACCTGCAACTGTCGGTTGAGGAGTACAACGTCGCGCAGCAGGATCTCGCAGATGCCGAAGCCTATGCGCAGCAAACTCAGGACGAGCTCACTGCAGCGCTTCTGGAGCTCGATGAGGCCCGCTCCCTCGTTGCGGGGATCGCGATGTCGGCGTACCGCAACGGAGGAAACTTCACCCAGCTCGCCGTGTTCCTCGAAGCCGAGGGTATTTCGACGGCGATTAACACCGCGAACACGTATTCGTTCCTCGGCAACTACGCCGATCGCGCTCAGCAGCGGCTCGATGCGGCGAGCATTGGCGCTGAGCTCGCGAAGCAGAAGGCGGATGAGGCTGTTGAGGCGAAGCAGGCGGCAGCTGATGTCGTCGCTGAGGCCCACACGCGTACCGCGCTCGAGGCCGAGACCGCCCAGGGAGAGATGGAGCGGATTAACGCGCGCCAGGATCGGCTGATTTCGCGCCTTGCCACACTGCGCAACACGACCGTCGAGATGGAGCGGGAGTACCAGGCTGAGAAGGAGCGCAAGCGCCAGGAGATCGAGGATCGCAACGCGCGGCTTCAGGCTGAGCGTGAGCAGCAGGCAGCCCCAAGCCAGCCCGCCGCCCCACCAGCGCCGCAACCGCAGCGGCCAGCGCCTGCCCCATCGACGCCGGCACCAACGACTCCTGCGCCAACGACCCCCGCTCCGACTACTCCGGCACCTGTTCCATCGACTCCGACGCGGACGCCGACCCCAACGCCACCGCCTGCGCCGACTCCCACGGCGACGCCTACTCCGACTCCAACGCCGACGCCAACTCCAACACCGACACCAAAGCCGACGCCGACCCCAACCCC
>CAYVDF010000098.1:0-4161 GCA_964450475.1 uncultured Pseudactinotalea sp. | reverse complement strand
CCATCGGGCAAGGGCGCGGGTGCGCTGGCATGGGCGAAGACCCAGATCGGAAAGCCGTACGTGTGGGGTGCCTCGGGTCCGAACGCCTATGACTGTTCCGGCCTCACGCTCTCGGCGTACCGACAAGTCGGGGTCAACCTGCCGCGCAACTCGGCCGCCCAGTACCTCGTGGGTAGCAAGGTCGCACTGCGCAACATGGCCCCGGGTGACCTCGTGTTCTGGTCACGCAACGGCACCCAGAGCGGGATCTACCACGTTGCCCTCTACGCCGGGAACGGCATGATTCTCCATGCGCCGAACCCCTCGAAGAGCGTGGAGCTTGTGCCGATGTACTACCACAACATCATGGCGTACGGGGTTCGACTCTAAGGCGAGCAAAGAAGAAGGCGGCCGAGGGGAGAACCCTACAGGCCGCCGTCTTAAATAAAAATTAGTCGAGAATCGGTTCGCGGCCGTGGTTGATCACGCCGGCTTCGCGCCCGCGGGCGAACGAGCGGCGGATCTCTTCCTCGGCTTCTTCGCGCCCGACCCAGTGCGCGCCCTCAACGGACTTGCCGGGTTCGAGATCCTTGTACACCTCGAAGAAGTGCTGGATTTCGAGGCGGTGGAACTCAGAAACATCGTCGATGTCGTTACGCCAAGACGCACGCTGGTCGCCCTTGGGTACGCACAGCACCTTGTCATCGCCGCCGGCTTCGTCGCGCATGCGGAACATTCCGAGTGCGCGGGCGCGGATGAGGCAGCCGGGGAAGGTTGGCTCCTCCAGCAGCACGAGAGCATCGAGCGGGTCGCCATCCTCACCCAGCGTGCCCTCGATGAACCCATAGTCATCGGGGTAGCGGGTGGAGGTGAACAGCATCCGGTCGAGGCGGATACGCCCAGATTCGTGGTCAACTTCGTATTTGTTGCGTTGCCCCTTGGGGATCTCGATCGTTACGTCGAATTCCACAGTCGTCCTTTTCAGTAAAAGTGTGGCGCGGGCGCACAGTGTTGATGCGCCGTCTACCCCTGAGCCTAAGGGATACTAGACAACTATGGCAGCGAGAAGAGCAAAACGGAGACCAACGGCACGTTCTAGCGCGTGGTTTCCGGCACTGTTGACGATCGTCACGCTCTTCAGTGGGTACCTCGCCGCCGATTTGTTGGACGCCGCTCCGGGCCCGCTCACCTTTACAGGCGAGTGGCCGGACGCTGAGCCGTTCCCCACGAGCGCACTGCCCGAGGCTCCACCAGCCACGGCTGAATTCGCCCTCGATCCCGCCGCGCCAATCCCCACGAGCGCCGAGGTTGCCGCGCTGGTGAGCGCGTTTCGCGCCGACCCTGCCGTCGGGCCGAACCCCGCCCTCCTCATTCGCGACGCTCTCACCGGCGAGGTGCTCGCCGATGTCAACGGCTCGAGCCCTCGAACCCCCGCTTCAACAACAAAATTATTGACGGCGGTCGCTGCCCTGGATGCTGCCGGCGCCACCTATCAGTTCATCACCCGCGCAGTCGCGGGCGCGAGCGGCGACGACGAGGCGGTCACCATCATCGCCTCCGGGGATCTCACCCTCGCCGAGGGCGAAGGGGACCCAACGGCAACGATCGGCCGCGGCGGCATCGGTGATCTCGCCGCCGAGGTCGCGAAGTCGCTGATCGACCAGGGTCGTACGGAGATCACCAACGTGGTCATCGATGAATCGATCTGGGAAGGCCCGCGCATGGCGCCACGGTGGGAGCAGATCGACCTCAACGAGGGCTGGATCATCCCGATGGCGCCGATCGCGATCAACCTCGGCAAGATCAAGGGCCAGATGCCCCGCCAGCAACACCCCGTCACGGCCGTGGGAAACGCGATGCGCAAGGCGTTGGAAGATCACGGGATCACCGTGCGCGGCACCGTGCGCACCGGCACCGCACCGGAGAACGCAGCAGAGCTTGGTCACGTTGCCTCCGCCCCGCTCGCTGAGATCACGGAGTACATGCTCGTGTACTCCGATAACGTGCTCGCCGAAAGCCTCGGGCGCCTCGCCGCCACCGAATCTGGCCTGCCGGGATCGTTTGAGGGCGCCGAACAGGCGATTAAGCAGCGCCTTGGCGGCCTCGGGGTAGATACCGAGGGGCTGCGCCTCGCCGATACCTCTGGATTATCGTCAGATAATAAAATTTCTCCACGCACACTCCTAGAAGCGATGGCAGCTGTCAGCGGCGACCACCCGCACCTGCTCGCTACGGTTCGGGGCCTGCCAATCGCCGGGCTCGAAGGCACTCTGCGCAATCGGATGCGCGGCACCGATGCTGCCGGCGTCGTCGTCGCGAAGACCGGCACCCTTCGTACCGTTGCCACGATCGCCGGGCAGGTGCACACCCGTCAAGGGCGCCTGCTCCACGTCGCGATCATGACCTCGGACTGGGAGAACTCCCTCGCTGGGGCTCGCGCCGGGATCGATCGCCTCCTTGCCGGCCTTGCCGAATGCGGCTGCGACACCGCGAATTAGGGGAGCTACCCTTAAGGGCATGACAACCGAGCAGCACACGGCGCCGGTGGATTGGGAATCCGCGGCGTGGTGGGCGCGGACGCTTGCCCCCGTCGGCCCAACCGTCACCCGCGCCCAAGCTGAGCGCGCCGCCGCGCACCTGCGAAGCAGCGCCGAACGCGCCCCAGGTGTCGTTGCCGACATCACCGGGCTGCACGAGGCCTCCGAGATCGCCGGCACCTTCCCACGACTCGTCGTTGACCGAGCGGGGTGGGCCGAAGCAAACGTCGCAATGTTCGCCGACATCACCGCCGGGCATCTGCCCCGCGCCGGGTTTGCCGCCTCCCAAGGCGCAGCCATGGAGCTCGGCGGCTTGCTCGGGTTCATGTCCACCCGAATCCTCGGCCAGTTCGACCCGTTCTCCACGCGCCTGTACCTCATCGCACCGAACATCGTCTCCACGCGCCGCGCCCTCCGCGTCGATGAGGCCGACTTCGCCATGTGGGTCGCCCTCCACGAACAAACCCACGCCGTGCAGTTCGCCGCCGCCCCGTGGCTGCGTGAATACCTGCGCAACTCGATGACCGAACTGCTCCAATCAATGACAGCAGACCAGTGGTCGCGCGCATGGAGCGCGATCCGAAATATCCCGCGCGTCATCCGCGGCCGCAACGAGGAATCCACCACCGGACTCATCACCGAACTCACGATGACAGACGACGAACTCGCTCACCTCGAGCGCGTCACCGCCGCGATGAGCCTGCTCGAAGGCCACGCCGACGTCGTCATGGACTCAGCCGAAGACCTCCTGCCCGCAACCGCAACGATCCGCAAAAAATTTACCCGCCGCCGCGAAGACACCTCCGGGATGCAGGGCATCGTCCGAAAAATTCTCGGCATGGACGCCAAACTCCGCCAATACACCGACGGCGCCGCTTTCGTTCGCGCCGTGCTCGATCGAGCCGGCCACGAGGGCGTCAACCTCGCCTTCGCCGGCGAAGCGAACCTCCCCACGCCGCAGGAAATCGCCAACCCCGATGAGTGGGTCGCGCGGGTGGTCGGCTAAATGGCCCACCTGCCCGCGCCGATCGCCCGCATCCGCCTCGCCGTGCGGGACTTCCTTCAGCGACGCCTCGGCTCCGGTCAATTATCGGACGGCGATCTGCTGCTGGTCGCATGCTCTGGCGGTGCCGATTCACTCGCCTTGGCAGCCGCCACCGCGTTCGTTGCCCCTCGCATGGGGCTGCGCGCCGGGCTCGCCACCGTGGACCACGGGATGCAGGCCGGCTCTGGGGAGCACGCCGCCGAAGTCGCCGCGCTCGGCGAGAAGCTCGGCCTGTACCCCTCGCGAGTCTGGACCGCCGAGAGCTACGAGGCCGGTTTTGGCCCCGAAGGGGATGCGCGGGAACTGCGGTACGCGGCGCTGACGCAGGCCGCTAAGGAGAACGGCGCGCGCGCCGTGCTGCTCGCGCACACGATGGAGGATCAAGCAGAGACGGTACTCATTGGGCTGTCTCGGGGAGCGGGCACGAGGGCGATCGCAGGGATGCCATCGGTGCGAGAAATTTTTTGGCGCCCCCTGCTCGGTGTCCGCCGCGAGGATACCGAAGCCGCGTGTGAGGAGCTTGGTCTGCAGGCGTGGCAGGATCCAACGAACGCCCCCGATGGGCCGTGGCAAACGGCCGATGGCCAGCCCCTGCCGCGG
>CAYVDF010000097.1:0-6818 GCA_964450475.1 uncultured Pseudactinotalea sp. | reverse complement strand
CGTCGGTTGGAAGTCCGAGTCCGGGCCGGTGTCGATCTCGACGACCTCAATCCCGAGCGCGCGCAAAAGGTTGCGGTAGGCCGGGTAGCCGGGGCGGGTGAGGATGACGCGGTCGCCGGGGTTGAACGCGGCAAGGAACGCAAGTACGAAAGCGCCCGAGGAGCCGGTGGTGACGGCGATGGCTGCAGGATCGATGTCGAGGTCGTACCAGCGGTGGTAGTGCTCGGCTATCGCTTCGCGGAGTTCCCAGATCCCCAGGGAGGGGGTATAGGTGAAATCGCTCGATTGGGAATGCAGCTCCGCCGCGCGCTTCTGCACCGAAGTTGGTGCCCCTCCAGAGGGCTCACCAGCGCAGAGCGAGATGACGTCGCGGCCCTGACCTCGTAGTTCTTCTACTCGTTTGAGTATGCGCATGAC
The DNA here is from genome assembly GCA_964450475.1 of uncultured Pseudactinotalea sp. Taxonomy (GTDB): domain Bacteria; phylum Actinomycetota; class Actinomycetes; order Actinomycetales; family Beutenbergiaceae; genus HY158. The sequence continues at coordinate 6,401 of CAYVDF010000097.1, read as the reverse complement.
CTCGAACGCGGGCACGTGCGCTCGCTTGGAAGGTTGCCAGATTCCGCCCATGATGGGCCTCCCTCACCTAAACTGCTATTACTAGGCACTATAGGGAATCGAGGCGATGATGCTCGACGTATTCACCTCATCGGTGATGATGACAAACTCCGTTGTGATCCGCTCAGGCAACGACGCCATCCTCGTCGATCCCGCATGGACAACGGCCGAACTCGGCCGGCTCGCCGAGCATGTGGCGGATACAAATATTGTGTGTGGGTGGGCAACACACGCGCACCATGATCACGTGTTGTGGCATCCCGATTTTGGTTCCTGCCCGCGGTATGCGACGCCGCGTGCCGCGCGTCGGGCATTGGAGCGTCAAGCGGAGTTGGAGCAACTCGCGACGGCGCACGTCGCGTGGGAGCTCATCCCGTTAGTCGCCCGCGTTGAGGTGTTCAACGGCTCAAAGCTCCCCTGGGATGGACCTGAGGTGCAGATTATTCAACATAACGGGCACGCACCGGGGCACGGTGCGCTATGGATCCCTGAGACCGCCACGCTCATTGCCGGCGACATGCTCTCTGACCTAGAAATCCCGACGTTCACCGAATCCGGGTGGGACGCGTACAAGGCCGGACTCGAGACGCTCGAGCCGTACGTGCGCGAGGCCAAGGAGGTCATCCCTGGGCATGGGCGCAGCACCAACCCGGAGCGGGGCGGGCACGGGCCACGCCACGGCGCCCCCGCGTTGCTGACCGATGCGGTGGCGCGCTGGGAGGCAGACATGGCCTACCTCGACCTCGCGAAGGCTGGGCGCGGCCACGAGGATCCGCGCCTCAACCGGGGGCCGGTGTGGCTGTGGGATGCACACCACGAAAATGTGCGTTCAGCCGCGGCCTAGGTGAAATCTCGCCTAGTCCGATTCCTTCGCCTCGGCGCCGGCCTCTTCGGGCTCCTCATCCTTCTTCGCGTACTTCTCAAGCACGGGTTCCTTGCCCGAGGCGCGCAGGGCGCGGTAGTACTCGCGGGCTTCGTCCTGGCGTTCGCCCTCAATGGTGCCGCCAATCGTGGCGCCGATCATCTCGGGGGTGTATCCAAAGGCATCCACGAGATCGAGGGCGTAGGGGCGCAGGCGCTCGATAAGCCGAGCGATGTACAGGCCAACGGTGCGGCCGCGCTGCGTCGACACGCGCCCGTTGATGATGTACCACGCGAGATTCTTCTCAATGAGGCCAAGGCCGAACAGGTCGCGCAGCCAGGTCAACACCTTGCGGGTGTCCTTGTCTTTGACCTTCCCGAGCACTTCCGTGAACGCCTCCCACTGCATTAGCTCAGCGTGTGCGATCGATGCCAGCACCAGGTTGTTCTGGTGCTTGTTGAACACCGCGGCGGCCTCCGCGGCGGGCGCACCCTGCACGTGGCGGAGCTCCCCGGCGATCTCCTCAATCATCGTCTCGACGCGGTCGGCGAGCAGCTCGCGCTGCACGCCTTCATCGCGCATTTCCTTGACCGAGCGGGCCTCCGAGCCCCAGTCCTCCACGGATTGGGCGACGCGGCGAAGCGGCGTGCGGTGCAACGTCACGTCAACAGCCCAGTCCGCGAGGTAGCGCAACGTGCCAGCGACGTCGAGGTTCTTCATCGCCAGGCCATAGTCGGTGAGCAGGCGCTTGCCAACGAGCTGCAGGAGCACGTTGTTGTCACCCTCGAAGGTCACGTACACGTCCATGTCCGCGTACAGCCCGGTGAGGCGGTTCTCGGACATGTACCCGGCGCCGCCGCAGGCTTCGCGGCATTCCTGGATCGTCTCTAGGGCGTGCCACGTGGCAACCGGCTTGGCGGCTGCGGCGAGGGTTTCGAGGTCTTGCCTGTCGGCGTCGTCATCGTGGCGGCCGGAGAACACATCGTCGAACCGGTCGAGCAACTGGTGGTGCATGAACTGGTTCGCGTACGTCGTCGCGATGAGTGGGATGAGGCGGTATTGGTGGCGTTGGTAATCGAGGAGGACAGTCTCTGAGTTCGGGTCGGCGCTCACGAATTGACGCCGCTGCTCGCCGTAGCGCACCGCCGTCGCCAGAGCCATCTTTGCGGCTACGGTCGCAGATCCCGTGAGGGAGACTCGGCCCTGCACCAGGGTTCCGAGCATCGTGAAGAACCGCCGGCCGGGGCTCTCGATCGCGGAGGAGTACGTGCCATCGGCAGCGACGTCACCGTAACGATTGAGCAAATTGGTGCGCGGAATACGAACGTTATCGAAGGCGAGCCGGCCGTTATCGATGCCGTTGAGACCACCCTTGTGACCGTCGTCTTCAGACTTCACGCCCGGGCGCATCGCGACCGTGCCGTCTTTGCGAACGGTGCGGATCGGCACGTAGAAGGCATGCACGCCGTGGTTGACCCCGCCGGTGATGAGCTGGGCGAACACGACCGCGGCGATGCCGTGTTTGGCGGCGTTGCCGAGGTATTCCTTGTACGCGGCGCGGAAGGGAGTGTTGATGACGAATTCTTCCGTCTGGGGATCGTAGGTCGCGGTCGTACCGATCGAGGCGACGTCGGAGCCGTGGCCGATCTCGGTCATCGCGAACGCGCCGGGGATCGACAGATCCATGATGCCGGGCAGGAGTTCATCGTGGTGGCGCTCGCTACCGAGGTGAAGGATGGCGGAGGCGAACAGGCCCCATTGCACCCCGCCCTTGATCTGCATCGAGGGGTCGCCAAGGGCGAGCTCTTCGAAGCCGGCGACGCTGCCGCCGTGATCATCGGAGCCGCCGAGACGCTTGGGGAACGCGCGGTGCACATCACCGGAGGCCGCGAGCGCCTTGAGTTGGCCGAGCACGCGTTCGCGGTGCTCCTCGTACGGGAGGTCTTCGATCTTGCGGAACTGCGGCTCCGTCATGCGTTGGCGCACTTCGCGCCGCCAATCGGCCCAGCGCCCATCGAGGAGATCGCCTACAAGTTTGGTGTCGAATGTGGGGCTCATGCGTTTGTTCCTTCCGCGGCGGCGCCCGCCCATAGCCAGGATGAGATTTTGCGTTCCAACTGTTCCGGAGAGACCTCATCGGTGCCGGTCTCTAACCATTCTTCGCCCGCCCCGCGCACGAAACCAACCATGCCGGCGGCCCACAGCGGCGCGAGCTCGGTGTCCTGCCCGCGATCGCGCAGCAACTGCGACAGCGGTTCGGCTACGTACTCGCGAACCTTCGATAGGAATGTCGCGAATGTCGGGGGTGGTCCCTCGACCTGGGTGACGTACCGATAAACGTTCGGGCTCGTCGTGAGCATGTTGACGTACACGCCAACCATCGCCTCGACCTGGTCTCGTGGGGTGCTGCCCGCGCGCGCGGCCGTCGCGAGTGCGTCGTCGATTTCATCAAGGACGGCGATGCCCACCGCTGCCTGCAAGCCTGACTTATCGGTGAAGTATCGGTACACGATCGACTTCGACGTTCCCATCGCAGCGGCCATCTCATCCATTGATAGGTCAGGGCCTTGTTTGTGGACGGCGCGGCGGGCGGCGTGACATAGTTCGGCTCGGCGCTGCCGGCGGTGGGTAGCCCACCGGGTGGAGCGACCGTCAACCTGTTCAGCGGTCATGGTTCCTCGATTGTTCGATTGGCTCGCGTCGTAGCGAAATTTCTCGCCCTCGACACACACTAAACCGAGAGTATCAAGTACTATCCGTTCTAGACACATTTTGTTCCTTTTTTGTTTTTCTGCCCGCATCCCCCGACCGGGTGAGAACATCGAAGGAGCGAGCGACCCGTCTCAACGCACAGTTAGTGAGGAAGCAATGGCTGCCCAAACCCCCCGTCGCGCCGCGATTCTTGGCGCCAACCGGATCCCCTTTGGCAGGGCCGGTGGCGCATACGCAGGCGTCAACAACCTAGACATGCTCACCGCCGCTCTCGATGGGCTCATCGCGCGGTTCAACCTGCAAGGCGAGCGCCTCGGCGACGTCAGCGCAGGCGCTGTCCTCAAACACTCCAAGGATTTCAACCTCACCCGCGAGGCCGTTCTCAGTACGGCGCTGAGCCCCGAAACGCCCGCCTTTGATGTGCAGCGCGCGTGCGCGACCTCGATGGAGGCAACGTGGTCGCTTGCGAACAAGATGATGCTCGGCCAGATCGACTCCGGAATCGCGGCGGGCGTCGACACGGTCTCCGATGCACCGATCGTCGTTACTGACCGGCTGCGCAAGACACTCCTGAAGCTCTCCCGCGCCCGTTCGGTGCCTGAGCGCCTGAAGCTCATTGCTTCGATCCGCCCGAAGGACCTTGCGCCGGTTGCCCCAAGCGTCAACGAGCCACGCACGCACCTGTCGATGGGTGAGCATCAGGCGCTGACCTCCCACGCCTACGACATCACGCGCGAGGCTCAGGATGAGATCGCACTGAACTCGCACAAGAACCTAGCGGCCGCCTACGAGCGCGGCTTCTTCGACAACCTCATTACCCCCTATCGCGGCCTCACGCGCGATGAGTCGCTTCGCCCAGATACCTCGGCGGAGAAGCTTGCTGCGCTCAAGCCGGTGTTCGGCAAGAAGGGCCCGAACCCGACGATGACGGCCGGTAACTCCACGCCGCTATCTGATGGCGCGGCCTCAGTGCTAATGGGTACCGACGAATGGGCGGCCGAGCGCGGCCTCACCCCGCTCGCCTACTTCGTTGACGCCGAAGTGGCTGCCGTCGACTTTGTTCACGGCGCCGAGGGTCTGCTCATGGGCGGTGCCTACGCCGTGCCGCGACTGCTGCACCGCAACGGCCTGAGCCTGTCCGACTTCGACTTCATCGAAATCCATGAGGCGTTCGCCTCCACTGTGCTCACCACCATGGCGGCATGGGCGGATGAGGAATTCAACCAGAAGAACTTCGGGCGCCCAGCGCTCGGTGAGGTCGATCGCGACCGCCTCAACGTCACCGGTTCCTCGCTCGCGGCGGGGCACCCGTTCGCGGCGACCGGGGCGCGCATCGTTGGCACCCTTGCCCACCTGCTTGCTGAAAAGAAGAACGACACCGGCAAACCAGCCCGCGGCCTCATCTCCGTATGCGCCGCTGGCGGCCAGGCCACTGCAATGATCATCGAGGCAGCATGAGCGACAAATATCTTGACCTAGTCAACTCCGGCTTTACGAAGAAACTCGCGAAAACCCTCGGCCTGCCCCGCCCCACGGTGCTGCGCCGCCAGGGCTTCGACCCCACGCCCGTCCCGGTAACGGGCACGGTCGTCGTGCTCGGCGAAGGCGGGGATGCCGATTCGATTGCGAACCTGCTGCTCCAGTGGGATCTCGACGTTCGCCGCACCGCCCCACCCAGTGGCAAAATCCACGGGATCATCCTCGTGCTGACCACGGCAGGCACCCCGGCCGAGATCCGCGAGACGGTACTCGGCGCCGGCGCACTCCTGCGTTCACTCGCCCCGCACGGGCGGGTCATCACGGTCTCCCGCGATACTCACGCGATCAACGACGTCTCGGCGGCGACCACTCAGGCCGGTGTCGAAGGCTTCCTTCGTTCGCTCGCCAAGGAGATGCGCGCCGGCGCCACCGCTAACGGCATCCTCATCGGCGCCGGTGTCGGTGTTACGGCACCCTCGGTCGCCTCAGCGCTGCACTTCTTCCTCTCGGTGAAGTCCGCGTTCGTTGCCGGGCAGTTCGTGCGCATCACCTCCAGCCGCGGAACGTCACCCGAAGATTGGGACCGCCCGCTCGCGGGGCAGGTCGCCGTCGTCACCGGGGCTGGCCGCGGCATCGGCGAATCGATCGCCAAGGTCCTCGCCCGCGACGGCGCCCACGTCATTGGCGTCGATGTTCCAGCAGCCGGGGAACAGCTCGCATCGGTCATGAACGCGATCGGTGGCACCGCCCTACAACTCGATATCACGGGAGAGGACGCGGGCAAGAAGATTGCAGATCTTGCGCGCACCCGATACGGACGTCTCGATATCGTCGTCCACAATGCTGGGGTGCTGCGCGACAAGCTGCTCGCGAACATGACGCCCGAGCAGTGGGATCTCGTGATCGACGTCAACCTCGAGGCACAGCTGCGGATGAACGAGGCGTTCGCCGCCGAGGCCGACCTCTCCCCCGGCGGGCTGCGGATTGTTTCGCTTGCCTCGACCTCGGGGATCGCCGGCAACCGCGGGCAGACGAACTACGGCTACACCAAGGCCGGGGTCATCGGCATGGCCGAGGCGTACGCGCCGATCATTGCGGAGGCTGGCGGCACGATCAACGCCGTTGCGCCGGGCTTCATCGAAACCGACATGACAGCCTCGATCCCGCTCGTGACCCGCCAGGTCGCGCGCCGACTCAACTCCCTACAGCAGGGCGGCCAGCCGGTCGGCGTGGCCGAGGCGATCGCGTTCCTCACCGCGCCGAACTCCGCCGGCATCTTCGGCGAGACACTACGCGTGTGCGGCCAGAA
>CAYVDF010000096.1:2758-6867 GCA_964450475.1 uncultured Pseudactinotalea sp. | reverse complement strand
AGGTGACCGGCCTTTGAGGGGATCGGGTCGCCGTGCGGATCGCGAGTGGGGAAGCCGAGGAAAGAATCAATGCGATCGACCATCACGTCGCTGACGGCGTGCTCGAGAACTTCGGCTTCGTCGTGCACCTCGTCCCACGTGTAGCCGAGAGTTTTGACGAGGAATGTTTCCAGCAGGCGGTGGCGGCGGACCATCGCTACCGCTGCGGCACGCCCAGAGTCGGTCAGTGTCACCGCGCCGTAGGGCGTGTGAGTCACGAGCTCTTGTTCCGCGAGCTTGCGAACCGCATCAGACACCGACGACATCGCCACGCCAGCACGCGCAGCGATCACGCTAGGAGTGGCGGGATCATCCGACCATTCCTGCACAGCCCAAATGATCTTCAGGTAGTTCTGCGCGCTCGGGGTGAGGTGTTCAACCGACATGTCAATAACCCTACCGAACCTACGAAGTCAGCCCCATGGTTGCCGACTGGATGAGCAGGCTCGTGCCACTGACGACAAGCCAGAGGAGCGCTCCAAGCAGGAGGGGTTTCGCTCCCGAGCGCGCGATTGTCGGCAGATCCGTCGACATGCCAATCGCAGTGAGCGCCACGGTGATGAGGTAGACCGCCAGCGTGCTCGCCCCCGTGATCGCCCAACTTGGGAGGAGTGGGTGGAGGGCGGCGAGAAGAATGAACCCGATGAGGAAGAGCGGTACGAGCGTCGTGATCTTTGTTCGACCGACCTCGGCGCCCTGATTACGCGAGGTGATGAGCGCGAGCCCGATCGCGATGGGAATGATCATGAGCGTGCGGGCAAGCTTGACGACGACAGCAGTGTCGGTGGCAACAGGCCCGTAGACCGTTGCCGCGGCGACGACCGAGGACGTGTCGTTGACCGCGGTTCCAGCAAATACACCGAACGCGGCCTCGCTCATCCCGATCGCATGGCCGAGCCATGGAAACAGGAGCACCGCGGCGATGTTGAACACGAACACCGTTGAGAGCGCGTAGGCGACCTTCGATGCGGCCGGTTTGATGACCGGCGTGATCGCGGCGATCGCCGAGGCGCCACAAATCGCCGTGCCCACCCCGATGAGAGTCGTCAGGTGGGAGTCGATCCTCAGAACCCGCCCGAGCACCCACGCGGCGAGCAGCGCCGCGGTGAGGGTGCCGATCATGACGGGAAAGGAGTCTTTCCCAACGTTAAATACCTGCGTGAGAGAGACCTGCGCTCCCAGGAGCACAACCGCAAGACGCAGCAGCGTCGAGCCTGCGAACCGCACCCCCGGAGCGACCGCGGGCTCGCGCGCGAGGGGCCGAAAGACGAGCGCGACGGTGAGCCCAAGCAACACCCCGGCGACAGGGCCGCCCAGCAGAGGGAACGCTCGCCCGATCGCCAAGGCGAGCAGCCCGATGGCAAGGGGCAGCGCTGCGCCGACAACAGCGGCACGCGTTGGGCGGCGAGTGGGATTCACAATCTGTTTCACCTTGAGTCAGGGTGGGTTACTACACTAGAAGCATGGCTATCAAGGACATCAAACTCAACGACAACACCGAAATCCCACAGCTTGGATTCGGCGTGTGGCAGGTGCCTGATGACGAGGCCCAAGTCGCCGTCGAAGAAGCGCTACGGGTGGGTTACCGCCACATCGACACCGCTGCAATCTACGGCAACGAAGCAGGCGTCGGGCGCGCTCTCAAAGCCTCAGGCCTCGACCGCGACGACGTCTACATCACGACGAAACTGTGGAACTCCGACCAGGGATACGACACCGCGTTCACGGCCTATTCGACGTCTTTAGACAAGCTCGGCCTCGACACCGTCGACCTCTACCTCATTCACTGGGCAGCGCCGTCGTTCGGGCTGTACCGCGACTCGTGGAAGGCTCTCGTGAAGCTCCGCGAGGAGGGGCGCGTTCGCGCGATCGGCGTCTCAAACTTCCACGCCCCGCACCTGCAGGACATCATCGATGACACCGGCGTTGTGCCCGTCATCAACCAGGTCGAACTGCACCCGTATCTCCAGCAGGAGGAGCTCCGCGCGGTCAACGACAAGCACGGCATCGTGACCGAGGCGTACTCCCCACTCGGTTCGGGCCATGGTCTGCTCAACGACCCCGTTCTCGCTGACATCGCCGCCAAGCACGACGCGACCCCAGCCCAGGTGACTCTCGCGTGGCACCTCGCGATCGGCAACGTCGTGATCCCCAAGTCGGTAACCCCAGAGCGCATCGAAGAGAACTTCCGCGCCACGGACGTGACTCTCGATGAGGACGACCTCGCTGCGATCGCGGGTCTAGAGCGCGGTGAGCGCGTTGGCACGGACCCCGATGTTGCCGACTTCGGCAGGCCCGCGCACCTCTAAACCCACGACGGCATGAAGATGTGGGCGTGCCAGTACCAATAAGGCACCCACTTGCCCGTCCACACAGCCCAGACGAAGGCGCCAAATATGAGCGCTGCGACAAGGACCCCGGCTGCCAGGAGCACTCCTCGGCGCCGGGGTTTTGCATTAGTGAAACCGTTGACGCCTACCCAGAGCGCGTAGGTCAGGGCAAGGGCCACGAACGGCACGAACGCCACCGTGTAAAAGGTGAAGATCGTGCGCTCAAGGTAGGCGAACCACGGGAGGTAGCCGGCGGCGTATCCGGCGAGGATCGCCCACGCGCGGGAGTCCTTGTAGCGCAGCGCGCCCCACACCACGATGGGAAGCGCGAGGAGTGCGCCCCACCAGACGATAGGGTTCCCGACAGCGAGGATGGCCGAGGCGCACGTATCACTGCCGCACAGCTCTGCGCCGCCCTCGATCTTCTGCCACGCAAACGAGGTCGGGCGGATTTGGGCGAGCCATCCAAACGGGCTCGACATGTACGTGTGGTCGTTCGTCAAAGAGGTGTGGAAACCCCACATCTTGACGTGGTACTCCCACAGCGACCCAAGGGCAGATGGGGAGTGGTGACGCATATACGAGTTGTCGCTGAGCGCCCACGGGATCCACGTCGCGGCGTAGGTGAGTAACGCGGTGGGCACGAGCGTGACAAAGGCCAGCACGCCGTCGATAAAAATGCCCTTGGTGAGCCAATGCGAATTCCCGATCGCGCGGCGGTCGGCGATGTTCCAGACGACGGCGACGATGCCGAAGACGGCGACAAAGTAGATCCCCGACCATTTCACGCCCGTAGCCATGCCGCCTGCGATGCCGGCGGCGAGGAGCCACCAGCGCATGCCCCCGCGACCGCGGGCGAGGTAGCGGCGATGTTGATCGCGATCGAGGAGGAGCGCGCCGAAGGCGAGGAGGGCCCAGAACGAGAGGAAGATGTCGAGGATGGAGATTCGCGACATCACGAGGTGGATGCCGTCGACGGCAAGGAGGAGCCCGGCGATGGCTCCGAAGACGATGTGTCCGAAGAGTTTTCGGGCGATGAGAACAACGAGCCCGACGGAGATCGTGCCGGTGATTGCAGCGCTGATGCGCCAACCGACGGGGCTGGCCGGATCCGTCAGGGCCATGCCAGCGGCGATCATCCATTTGCCGACGGCGGGGTGGACGACGTAGTCGGCCTTGTCGGTGAGGTCGGTGAAGATGCCGGCGGCGAAGTTGGGGTTGGGGTGTTCGCCCCAGCTGCCCTCATACCCGAGGTGCAGGAGGGAGTAGGCCTGTTTGACGTAGTAGGTTTCGTCAAACACGAGGCGGGCGGGGCGGCCAAGCTCCACGAGGCGCCAGAGCGCAGCGAACGCCGTGACGAGGCCGGTCACGATCCATGTGACGGCAGCCTCGGAGAGGCGGGGGGTGTTTCGCTCGGTGCGCACGGGCACGAGTGTAGTGGCCGTGCGAGACTGGAAGCGTGATTACGCTTGCTGCCACCCCGATCGGGAACATTGACGATGCGTCCGCGCGTCTGCGCGAGTTGCTTGGCTCTGCCGACGTTATCGCCGCCGAAGACACCCGGCGCCTGCGTGACCTGCTCTCTCGCCTCGGTGTGAGCGCGCGCGGGGAAATCGTTGCCTACCACGAGCACAACGAAGCCTCCCGCACTCCCGAACTCATTGAGCACGCGAGGGAGGGCCGCCACGTGGTGGTGGTTTCGGATGCGGGGATGCCGGGGATCTCTGACCCGGGCTACCT
>CAYVDF010000096.1:0-2658 GCA_964450475.1 uncultured Pseudactinotalea sp. | reverse complement strand
AAAACCTATGAGGAAGTCACGCGCGGAACCATCGATGACCTGCTCGCCCGGGCGAGGCAGGGCGTCAAAGGGGAGATCGTCGTCGTGGTGGCGGGAGCCGAGCGGCGGGTGAGATCGCTGCCGGAGCTCGTGCGCGACGTCGAGAAATTAATTGATGCGGGCGCACGGATGAAGGAGGCGGTGGCGACGGTTGCTGAGGCGAGCGGGGCGCGCAAGCGGGAGCTGTACGAGGCGACGCTGCGGGCGCAGAAAGATTAATAGTGAGAAGCTAGGGGCATGGATACCAACACAGCTCTGATCATCGTCGACGTGCAACCTACCTTCTGTGAGGGCGGTGCGCTTGGGGTTGAAGGCGGTAACGCCGTGGCCGAGCGGATCGCCGAATTTGCGGGTCTAGAGGCCGGGCGCTACGACCTCGTGATCACCACCCAGGACTGGCACATCGAGCCGGGCGAGCACTTTTCTGACGAACCAGACTTCGTGGACACGTGGCCCCCGCATGGCGTGGCCGATACTCCCGAGGCGGAGATTCACCCTGCGCTCGCGGACGTTGAAGTCGACCACGCCATTAAGAAGGGTCAGTACGAGGCTGCCTATTCCGGCTTCGAGGGCGTGGACGCTGATGGCCTGAGCCTCGCGGAAATCCTCCACCGGGAGGAGATTTCGCAGGTCGACATCGTCGGGATCGCCGAATCGCACTGCGTGCTGCGCACGGCTCTTGATGCAATCGACGAGGGCATGCGCGTGCGCGTGTTCTCCGACCTCACCGTGCCGGTGAGCGAAGACCAAGGCGTGGCGGCGCGTGAGCACATGGCCGCAGCGGGTGTCGTTCAAGAGCCATGGCGGGCATGAAACCCCGCGTGATCGGGGGGCGGGCGTTCGACTTTGAACGCCGCACCGCGATCATGGCTGTGGTCAACCGCACGCCCGATTCGTTCTACGATCACGGTGCGACCTATGCATTGGACGCCGCCGTGCGGGCGTGCGAGGCCGCAGCTTTGGCCGGCGCCGACTGGGTCGACATCGGTGGGGTGCCGTTCTCTCCGGATACCCCCGTCGTTTCGGTGGAGGGGGAGATCGACCGCGTGATCCCCCTGGTCGAGGCGATCGCGAAGAACACCGACGTGGTGATCTCCGTGGACACTTACCGCGCTGACGTTGCGTCGGCCGCGATCGAGACTGGCGCGGGCGTTATCAATGACGTGACCGGCTTGCGGTTCGCAGGCGACGAGTCGTTGGATACCGGAGACATGGCCAAGGTCGTGGCAGATTCGGATGCGGCGATCGTTATTGCCCACTCGATGGGCAAGCCGCACCGCCACCTGCGCCGACCGACCTATGGTGACGTGGTTGCCGAGATCGCTGAGTTTTTGACCGACCGGGCGGAGTATGCGATCTCGCGGGGGATTGACTCCGAGCGGATCGTTATTGATCCGGGGCATGACCTCAATAAGAACACGCTGCATACCCTGGAGATCACTCGGCGCCTGGAAGAAATCACCTCGCTCGGGTGGCCCGTGCTGGTGGCGCTGTCGAATAAGGACTTCGTTGGCGAGACCCTTGGGCGTCCCCAAGGCGAGCGACTGTACGGATCGCTCGCCGCGGCGGTCATGTGCGTAGAGCGCGGGGCGCGGATCCTTCGCGTGCACAACGTAGCCGAGACCCGCGACGTCGTGCGCATGACTGAATCCGTGCTCGGCCTGCGTGAGCCGAAATATTTGAAGCACAACATCGATCCAGATTTCGAGCCGAACACCTATGTTTGATCTCGATGACCTGCGCCGCACCTACATGGTTGCGGACCGCTCCCTGCCGTGGGTGCGGATGAACTTCGTCTCCTCGATTGACGGTGCCGCAACAATCGGCGGCACGTCGGGGGCGCTCAACGATCCGTGGGATCTGCAGGTGTTTGAGTTCTTGCGTGCGCTCGCCGACGTCATCGTCGTTGCCGCGGGAACGATCCGGGATGAGAACTACGACGGCATCTACGTGCCGGAGGAATACGTGCCGTGGCGCCGCGCTCACGGGCTGAGCGACCATCCACGCCTTGCCATCGTGACAAACTCCGGGGATCTCGATCCCGCTAGTGCCCCATTTGATGTGGGAACACGTAAGGAGCGCCCGCTTGTGTTCGCTGCATCCGATGCCGCGATCGCCGACGGGCTGGAGGAGGTGGCGGAGGTGCTGCTGAGCCCAGGCGATGGCGTCGACTTGGAGTGGATGGTTGGTGAGCTGCACGCGCGAGGGTTGAACCAGATCCTTTCCGAAGGTGGGCCCCACTTGTTTGGCTCGATGCTCCAGGCGGGGCTCGTCGATGAGCTATGCCTCACGGTGAGCCCCAAACTCGTGGGAGGCGAAGCCGGGCGGATCGCCGTCTCAGATGACGAAAACGCGCAAGAGATGGGGCTCGTTGCCACGCTGACGGGCGGGGTCATGCGGTTCGAGCGGTGGTGCCGCACGCTCGGGCCCACCCCACTAAGCTGAGGGGCATGACCCACATTCTTTCCGCCGTCGCGTGGCCCTATGCAAACGGGCCGCGGCACATCGGCCACGTCGCAGGTTTTGGTGTTCCTTCCGATGTTTTCTCTCGGTACATGCGAATGGCTGGCCACGATGTGTTGATGGTTTCGGGAACCGACGAGCACGGCACGCCGATCC
>CAYVDF010000095.1:0-6886 GCA_964450475.1 uncultured Pseudactinotalea sp. | reverse complement strand
GTTCCGAGCACGTTGCGAATTCGCGACTCGAGAAGGAGCGGTGCCAACCCGATCATTGCCATTGCGGTGGCTTGGGCACGGCGGTCGTTGCTCGAGCGAAAGGTGAAGCCTTCGAAGCCGTCGTCGATCACCTGCTCGATCGTCTCGATGTAGTGATCAAAGAAGCGTTGCCCAAGCTCGGAGGAATCGAGGAGCGAGACAAGCAGATAGCGCATGTAGGTGAGCATTCGTTGGTCACCGAAAAGCGCGTCCATGTCGAAGCTCAGGCCAATTGTTCCGTCGCGTTTGGTTTCGACAATCGATGCGAAGACATGATCGTCACAGGCTGAACGCAACTGTTCTTTCGACCCAAAGTGATGGATAACGAGGCCCGGCGATACGTCTGCGACCTCCGCGATCCTGCGCACGGTGGGAGAAGCGAATCCGGAATCGGCGAATTCTGAGATTGCGGCCTCGCGGATCCGCTCGGCCGTTAGCTGTGCCGCGTGTGACGTACGTGTTGAACGCATGTTTAATACTGAGCGCGCGTCTAGTGTGGCTGTCAAGCATGCTGTGCTGGCAGCGCGGAGCGTCTGCTAGTAGAGCACGCATAAGAGCTTTATTGAATTGCCAGTCGAGTGTTAATGGAGAATTTATCCTAAATAGCCCTGCGTGCGCCGTGCATTTATTTGAATTGGGGTGGGCGGCTATTTTGTGTGCAATTATTGTTGCTGCACGCAAACCCTGACACCCTGTCAGATCGTTGCTATCGTGCGGATGCTATGGTGCCCGAAATTTGTTCAGACACGACGTCGTGTCATTAAAGGATATGACGCCGTGATTTGACATGCTGAGACGATTTTATGATTCTGAAGAATGTTGCTTACCCTGTCGTTGATTAATTTCTCCAACCGAAACACGGGTAGTGATGAATAGACGATTCTCCTGGCGCCGGTCCGCAGCCGCACTCGGTGCGACCGTCCTCGCCTTGATTGGTGTGGTTCCCGCTGCGTCCGCTGACGAGGGCCCGAAAACAACAGTGACAGCAGCAGTGAGCGAGCCGACGCTGACGCTCAGCGTGAAAGGCACCGACTACTTTGACCTGCCCGGCTCCTCGATCGGGATGCCCGCCGCAGGCGTGTACGCCGCGCTGCGCGACGCCAACACGATGAGCAATGCGGCCATCAACGCCAACACGGGAATCGTTCCCGCCGTCGAATACATCCCAAACGCGCGAATCATCGACAATGCGTGGGAGGCGACTCTGAGCGTCGATGCTGCAAATCTCTCACCGGATGCACGGTATGAGGTCATCGTGTGGGTCGCTCACGGCCAAATAACGGAATCGACCCTCGTGGCGACGGTGCCCGTCGAATTGAGCGCCGACCAGAGGTCCGCACTCTTCGGTGAACCCGACCCAGATCCAGAACCAGAGCCGGAAATCACCCCGGAGCCAGAACCTGCCCGGCACGCGTCCGTCGAGGTCGCAGGAGCGAACGAAGACGGAGCCACACTCGCAGTGACGGGCACTGGCTTTGTGAACCTGCCGGACTCCTCGCTTGGGCGGCCAGCAGCGGGGGTTTACGCCGCGCTCCGTGACGCCGCCACGATGGACCTGGAATACATCGCAGCGAACATGCGGAGCCTGCCGGCTGTTGAATACATCAGGCCGCAACAGATCGTTGATGGCGACTGGTCGATCACCCTCACCGCACCGGTCGGTGCGCTCGATCCCGACGCGACGTACGAGGTGCTCATCTGGGTAGCCCACGGTATCCCTACCGATGCCACCCTGCTGGAAGTTCTCCCCGTGACGTTCACCCCGGAGCAGCTCCAGGCCCTCTTCCCCGAAGCCGCGCCGGAGACGAAGCGGTCGGCACAGCTCACCGTCGAGGCGGTGACTCCCGAAGGCCTCGATATCGCCGTTTCGGGTGAGGGCTTCACCGACTTGCCCGCCCCCACGAGTGGTGGACCCGTTGCCGGCATCTACGCCGCGCTACGCGATGCCAACACCATGAGTAACGAGACGATCAACGCTGACACCGCAATAGTTCCCGCGGTGGCCTTCATCCCTGCGGCACTCATCCGTGACGGGGTTTGGCGCACCGCACTCCACGCTGATGCCGCCGACATTGATCCGGGCGGTGACTACGAAGTGATCGTGTGGGTCGCCCACGGTGACATCACTGAAACCACGCTCCTAGAAACCCTCCCAGTGACGCTCACCGACGCCCAGCGTGAGCTGCTCACCGGTAGCGACGATGACGAAACTGTCCCTGCGCCGTCACCTCAGCCGGGAACTCAACCGCAACCGAAGCCAACGCCGTCTGAAAAACCAACGCTGAGCGATCGCCCAAGCAAGCAGCCAGATGAAGGCGCGAGCACGCCGTCCATCGTGTGCACGACCCAAACGGTGCCGGGCACTCCGGGTGCGCCTGTGCTCACGTGGGGAGTGAAGTCCTCGTTCGTGAGTTACATCCAAGGTGGGATTGCGAAAGGTTCGGTGATGACGTCGAACGGCGCCGTGCGTAGCGGCGGCACCTTCACGTGGGGCCGGGGTACGGGAACGCTCTCGGCATCGGGGCAGGGCACGCTGCGCTTCCCTGGGGTCGTGAGCTTTACCGGCCACGGCGGCATCCTCGCCACCACGTTCACCAACGTGCGCGTGCAGGTGAACGCGGGCGGCTCTGGTGTGATCATCGCCGACGTGCGCTCCACCGACATGAACGGTAAGGACATCTCCACGTACGGTGCCCCCGTGGCGAACCTGAGGTTCTCTAGCGTCGGCTCGAGCGGTGGTAGCGCCACCGCGACGTTGACGGCCGCGGGTGCACGTGCGCTCGCGGGCTTCTACAACGCCGGCGAAGCGATGGATGGGGTGCGGATCTCCTTTGTTGGAGCGAGCGGCCCAACCACCCAGGAAATCTGCCACGATGCAGAAGGTAACCGCGTCAACCCCGATGGCACGCCCTACGTGGGCGCCAGTGGGGGCTACGGCGGGGGACTCGCCGTAACCGGAGCTTCGCAGAACGGGCTCGGCCTGGTTGCGGTGAGTGCGCTCCTGTTCGGGGTACTCCTCCTTGGTGTTCGCCGCGCTGGACTATCGCATTGAGGAAACGCACGCTAGCGGCCGTTGCTGCAGCCGGGCTCTTGGCGGGGTGCGCCTCGCCAGGGCCCGGCCCCACGGCGGAACTTGTGGTCGATGCGCCCGCGCCGACGCCGGTCGTGAGCGAATCACCGAGCGGTGGTGCCGTGACAGATGCCTTGGCGATCACGGGCGCACGGTTTGCCGCTGACGTTCCCGAGATGACCCCTGTCACGACGCGCGCCGAGCCGGTGCTACCGGTGACGCTCACCGACGCAACGGGGGCGCAGGTAACGGTGACCTCCGCCGATCGGATCCTTGCCTTCGACTTGTACGGCACGGTGACCGACACGGTCATTGGCCTTGGGGTCGCCGACCGACTCGTTGGCCGATCGATCTCCGATACCCACGAGTTGCTCGCGGAGCTGCCGGTGGTCACTTATGGTTCACACGATCTCAACATCGAAGCCGTACTTGACCTCGATCCCGACCTCATCCTGACCAACGGCACCATCGGTGCACCGGAGGTGTACGGGCAACTGGAATCTGCGGGGGTCACGGTTGTGCACTTCGAGCACATCCCCCGCCTCGATGCGATTGGTGAAGCAATCACCCAGATAGGCGCGACTTTGGGGCTGCCCGAGGCGGCAGCAGATTTGGCTTCACAGGTAGACGGGGAGCTAGCCGCTGCCCTAGAGACCATCGAGGAACTCCGCGCACAAACGCCGCGAGCACCCCGTGGAGTCGTGCTCTATGTGCGCGGCACTGCAGGAGTGTTTTTCATCCTGGGCAAGGAGTACGGAGCCTCCGACATCCTTACTGCGGTGGGACTCGACGACGTTGCCACCGCATCGGGCATCACCAACTTGAAGCCCGCGAACGCCGAAGCTCTCGTGAGCTTAGATCCTGAGCTGATCTTGGCGATGGAGCACGGTGTCGAATCCGCCGGTGGGGTTGAAGGCATCCTCGCCCGGCCGGGGCTTGCAGCAACGACGGCTGGGATGAACGAACGGCTCGTGATCGCCGGCGACAACCAACTACTCGCCTACGGTCCACGCACTCCTGCCAACCTGCTCGCGCTCTCCGAGGCAATCTATGGTGCCGATGCGCACTAGCACCGCCACTCGCGCCGTGGGGGTCGGGTCAATCCTCGTAGCGGCGTTGATCGTCACCTTGGTTGCCTCGGCGTCGCTTGGCCAGTTCACCACCGCTCCGAGCGAGATCTTCGATTCTCTGGTGCGCATCCTCCTGCGCGGCGGTGATTTCACCGAGAACCGACTCGATGCAGCCCTGTGGACCATCCGATTCCCACGCGCCATCATGGCCGCCCTTGTCGGAGCGTGCCTTGCCGTGGCCGGCGCCATCATGCAAGGGCTGTTTGCAAACCCACTAGCCGAGCCATCCGTGGTTGGGGTGGCTTCTGGCGCGTCGGTCGGCGCGGCCGCCGTCATCGTTTTCGGATTGACGGCGGTTGGAGCCTGGGCGCTCCCTCTCGCCGCGTTTGTGGGGGCCATCGTTGCGACACTCACCGTGTGGGCGCTCGCCCGCGCCGGTGGAAGCGCCGCAGTGCTGACCCTCGTGCTCACCGGGATCGCGGTCAACGCGATCGCCATGGCCGCAACGAGCCTGCTCATTTTTCTCGGGGATGCCTCATCCCGGGAGCAGGTGGTGTTTTGGCAGTTGGGTACTCTCTCGACCTCAACGTGGGCGAGCGTACGGGTGCTCGTGGTTGTTGGGGCGATCGGCTTCGTGGGAGCTATGGCGATTCGCTCCTCCCTCGATGTGCTCTCTCTCGGAGACGCCGCAGCGGGCACCACCGGCATTAACGTCCAACGCCTCCGCGTTGCGGCGATCGTGCTCGTCTGCGTGCTCACCGGCGCGGCGGTGGCGTTTTCTGGGGTGATCGCATTCGTCGGGCTGATCGTGCCGCACGCGTTGCGACTTGCGGTCGGCCCCTCGCACAGGGTGCTTGTGCCGCTCTCAGCGCTTGGGGGAGCGGTGCTGCTGTCCTTGGCTGATATCGCCGCCCGAACCATCGTCCCCTTTGCTGACCTGCCGATCGGGATCTTCACCGCGGCGGTCGGCGGACCATTGTTCTTGCTGCTCCTTCGACGCACGCTCGCTGGCCAGGGAGTCATGCAATGATCCTCGATGCCCGCAACGTTTCTTTCAGCGTGGGGTCCAAGCAGATCCTCACCCGGGTCGACGTGCAGTTGCACACCGGCCGCGTGACCGCCATCATCGGACCGAACGGAGCCGGAAAATCCACCCTGCTATCGGTGATCTCCGGGCAACAGAAAGCCGACACGGGCACCGTACTGCTCGGCGGGCAGGACCTGCTCGCGATGCCCGCGCGCCACGCCGCCCAACGCCGCGCCGTCATGCCCCAACACACATCCGTCGCGTTTCCGTTCACTGTTCGTGACGTTGTTGCCATGGGGCGCACCCCGTGGGGTCGAAGCGCTCGCGATCAAAGCATCATCGATGAGGTGCTGAGCCGCAATGAACTCGCCGCCCTCGCCTCCCGCGAGATCACCACCCTTTCGGGTGGGGAACGCCAGCGCGTTGCATTCGCCCGGGTCATGGCTCAGGCGACGCCCATCGAGAACCAGGTCATCCTGCTCGATGAGCCCACTGCGGCAATGGACATCGCCCACGCTGAGCACACCCTCGGGCTCGTGCGCCAGCTCGCAGCGCAAGGCGCCGCCGTTGGCATGGTGCTACACGACCTGGATGCTGCGGCAGCCTACGCTGACGATCTTCTCCTGCTAAATCAGGGCACGGTGCATTCCTACGGTTCGGTTGAGCATGTTTGCGATGCCGGTGAACTCTCGACCGTTTACGGCACGCCGATCGAAGTGTTTCACTCTAGGGGCCGGCTGCGCGTGAGCCCGAGTCGTGCGGCGGTCTAAGCGTTTCCGACCTCGACCAGCAAAACACCGCCCATGATGAGCGCGACCCCAACAGCCATGACCCACGTGAACGGTTCGCGAAAAAATAATTTTCCGAGCAGCGCTGTCAGTGCTACACCGGCCGCCGTCCATACGCCGTAGGCAACAGACAGCGGCATGCCTGCTGCCAGGGCAAAGCTCAGCAGAGTGAATGCGGCAACGTAGCCGATGACCACGGGTACGTACCAAATTTTGCGTGTGCTCACCGCCATGCGAAGGGAAAGCGCGGCGGTGACTTCGGCAATGATCGCGATCGCGAGATACGCCCAGGCGATCATGCGGCCGCCTCGTCGGTGTGAGGCTCGTAGTGGTCGGAGAGACTCTCGAAACTGATGGCGGCTGAGGCGCGACGTTTGGCAGCGCCGGAGCCGCCCTCGATGAACACAACACCGAGGATGATCATGGCGATGCCGGCCCACATCATCGGCGTGATCGGTTCATTGAAAATCACGAGGGACGCGATCGCGGTGAGGGCAACGCCGCTCGCGCCCCAGATTCCGTAGGCAACGCCGATGCCGATTCCTTCGCGCAACACGAGCGAGAGCATGCTGAATGCGGTGAGGAACATGATCACCACGATGGCGTAGAGCCATGGGTGGTCGAGGGCGCCACGAAGTGAGATTGAACCCGTGACTTCGGTGGCGATAGCGATGGCGAGGAAGAGGTAGCCTCGGCGCGAATCGAGACGCAGCACGGCCTAAGAATAGCCAGCGGATGTGATTTCGAGAAGCCCGCCGATTTCCCTCCCTGTTGCGGATCGTGAAACACTCGGTGCGATCGCACCGTTCCTTACCCGTCTGCGGCTGGTGAGCGGGTATCCATTACCGGTTGAGGCGGATGCGGCGGGCGCCGAAAAAATTATTTTTCTTCT
>CAYVDF010000094.1:0-6962 GCA_964450475.1 uncultured Pseudactinotalea sp. | reverse complement strand
AGACGTGGATCGAGTGGCCGGACCCCGAGCCGAGCGAGCTGATTGGCATGTGCGGCACGAGGTGACCGAACGTGCGCATTAGCGGGGCGCCGAGGCGGCGGAGCACCCACGGCTCGTTGAGGTCGAGCCACGGGCTGTTGAGCACGAGCCCAGAGATTAAGAGCGGGTGGCGGTCGGCGTACAAGCTTGTGATGAGCCCGCCGGTTGAGTGACCGATGAGGATGACCTCGTCGTGGGTTTGGCGCAAGTGAGTGATCGCCGCGGAAATTTCCTCATCGTACGTAGCGAGGTCGAGGATCCAGTTGGGTTGGCGCCCCTGGCGGATCGAACGGCCGTAATCACGCAGATCAAGGGCATAGAACGCAAAGCCTGCGTCCTCCCACGTCTTAGCGTGGTGGACCTGGAAAAAATAGTCGACGAAGCCGTGGACATACAGCGCGGCTCGGCGCGAGTCCTTGACCGGGGAGTCCTCACGTTGCACGAGGGTTGCGACAGGATCGATATCGGCACCATCGGGGGTGAGCGGGAGTGTGCGTTGAACCCATCCGGGCAGCACATCCGGACTCGCAGGGGCAAAGCGGGAACGGGCGTCAATCATTCGTTCATTGTCTCACCTTCGCTGCGGAGGACTCGCACGCGGGGCGTCTCAGGAGATGGACGAACGAAAGCGACATCTGTGCCCGCGGCTGGCAACGTCTAGGGTCGAACCGTGAACCCAAGCTAGGAGGACCGATTTAGATGAGTGAGAACCGCCCTCGATGTGAGAGCCCCACCCACGGACTAGCAACGTACGCTGTGCGCGGAGGTATGGCGCGCAGCAATTTTGAGGAGATGTCGGAGCCAATCTTCCTCACTCAGGGTTTTGTTTATTCTCACGCAGCTGAAGCGGAGGCCGCATTCGCGGGCGACCTCGATCGGTACACCTATTCACGCACGTCGAACCCGACTGTCTCGACGTTCGAAGAACGGCTCCGCCTGCTTGAAGGCGCCGAGGCGTGTTACGCCACCGCTAGCGGGATGGCCGCTATCTACTGCGCGCTCGTGCCTCTGTTGAGGCCGGGCGCGCGCGTCGTTGCGGCGCGTGCACTGTTCGGCACGAGCTTTACAATCCTCAACTCGTGGCTCGAACCCTGGGGTGTGGTGACCAACTACGTTGACGCGCACGATCTCAATTCGTGGCGTCAGGCGCTGAGCACCCCAGCGGATGTTGTGTTGTTCGAATCGCCATCGAACCCGATGCAAGACATCGTCGACATTCCCGCGGTCTGCGACCTTGCGCATGCGGCCGGCGCTACCGTGATCGTCGATAACGTGTTCGCCACCCCGCTGCTCCAGCGGCCGATCGAGCACGGCGCTGACGTCGTGGTCTACTCCGCGACGAAGCACATCGACGGCCAAGGCCGGGTCCTCGGGGGAGCCGTCCTTGGCACGGAGGAGTTCATCAACGGGCCGGTCTCGGAGTTCGTCCAATCGATCGGGCCAACGCTCAGCGCGTTCAACGCCTGGGTGCTCCTGAAGGGGCTAGAGACCCTCCCGCTACGTATCGCCGCACAGAGTGAGGCAGCGTTTGAGCTAGCGAGGTGGCTCGAAGCTCACCCGGCGGTGTCGCAGGTGCGCTACCCGTTCCTCGCATCACATCCGCAGCATGATCTCGCGCGTTCACTCATGAGCGCGGGAGGGAGCGTCGTGACCTTCGATGTTGCGCAGGGCGTGCCGGTATTCGAAGTGCTCGACGCCCTGCGAGTCATCGATATTTCCAACAACCTCGGCGACGTCAAATCAATCGTGACGCACCCCGCCACGACAACGCATCGCAAGCTCGGCGAGGACGGCCGGGCAGCGTGCGGCATCACTGACCAGACCGTGCGGCTGTCAGTGGGGTTGGAGGATCTCGCGGATCTGCAGCGCGACCTGGATCAAGCGCTGGCTGCGGCTAGTTGACAATCCCGTAGAGGCGATCGCCGGCATCACCGAGGCCCGGCACGATGTAGGCGTGCTCGTTGAGCCCCTCATCGACCGAGGCCGTGACAACGGTGACTTCGGCTCGGGAGTCGACAACCTCTTCAACGCGAGCGAGGCCCTCGGGAGTGGCGAGCAGGGTCACACACGTGACGTCGCTCGCGCCCTTATCGAGGAGGTACTGAATCGACATCGCAAGCGTGCCGCCGGTTGCGAGCATCGGGTCGAGCACAAAACACTGGCGCCCTGACAGATCATCGGGCAGGCGGTTGGCGTAAGTGCTCACCTCGAGCGTCTCGTCGTCACGGATCAGCCCAAGGAAGCCGACCTCGGCGGTGGGTAGAAGGCGGATCATGCCATCGAGCATGCCGAGCCCAGCGCGCAGAATTGGAACCACGATCGGCCGCGGTTCAGCGATCTTCAGGCCGGTGGTTGCAGTGATCGGCGTTTCGATCGACACCTCTTGGGTGCGGATCGCCCGAGTCGCCTCGTAGGCGAGCAGGGTGACGAGCTCATCGGTCAGGCTACGGAAAACAGCCGACGAGGTTTGCTCATCCCGCAGGACGGTAAGTTTGTGTGCCACGAGTGGGTGGTCGACGACATGTAAGCGCATGTTCTCAATCTATCCTCTTGCGCGGGGAACTATGCTCGGGATGTGAGCACAAATGCAGACGAGTTGGCGATGCGCGCGGCGATGGCCCAAGCGCTCCTCGCATTGCCCGATGTGCCGATCGGCGCCGTCGTACTCGATGAGCGTGGGGTGATCATTGCGAGCGCATACAACCGACGTGAAGTTGACGGCGATCCGACCGCCCACGCGGAGATTCTCGCCTTGCGTGAAGCCGGCATGCGCCGAGGGCGCTGGCACCTCGGGGGCTGCACGCTCGTCGTCACGCTAGAGCCGTGCACAATGTGCGCGGGAGCCGCGGTGCTCGCCCGACTCGACCGCGTCGTCTTCGGCGCGTGGGACCCGAAGTATGGGTGAGCCTGATCACTCAGCGACGTCACCTGATATGGTTTGCTCAACCACCGAGTCAAGGTCACGGGTGGGGTGCTCGCCAATGAGTGCGGCGGGATGATAAAAAAGTTTTTCGCCGAGAAGCGTGCCGCGCAACGCGCGGCGCTACGCCAGCGCGGCCTCGAGCGCGAGTAGGGTCTCCGTCGCGCCGGCATCGATGAGCACCTCGGCATATTGATCGCCCCGGGTCTCACCTCGGTTGATGATGATGACAGGAATGTTATTTTCTGCCGCATGGCGAATGAACCTCAAGCCGCTCATTACGGCAAGTGAGGTTCCAGCAACGAGGAGAGCCTCGCCGTCATCAACCATGCGGTAACACTGGGTG
Organism: uncultured Pseudactinotalea sp.; assembly: GCA_964450475.1. Lineage (GTDB taxonomy): Bacteria > Actinomycetota > Actinomycetes > Actinomycetales > Beutenbergiaceae > HY158. The sequence goes on along the minus strand of CAYVDF010000094.1, from coordinate 3,657 downwards.
ACGCGCGGGCGCGGTACGGTTTCGCCGAAGTAGACGACATCGGGTTTGAGGATGCCGCCGCACGTTTCACACGCGGGCACGGCGAAGTCGGCGCTGGCTTCGAGGACGGCGTCGGCGTCGGGCGCGATCTCGACATCCTCAACGCGGACGTTGAAGTTGGGATTGAGTACGTCGAGGCGGACTTGCATGTGCGCGCGCGTGATGCGGGTGCGGCACTGGAGGCAGATGACGGTATCGGAGCGCCCGTGGAGGTCGACGACGTGGCGCGAGCCGGCCTTTTCGTGAAGGAGGTCGACGTTTTGAGTGATGACGCCGGAGACCTGGCCGCGCGCTTCCATGCGGGCGATCGCGTAGTGGCCGTCGTTGGGTTCGACCTCGCGGAAGAATCGGTAACCAACGTGGTTGCGCGCCCAGTAGTGACGGCGGAACTGGGCGGAACCGATGAATTGTTGGAACGTCATGGGCGTGCGTGGGGGCGAACCCGGGCCGCGGTAATCGGGGATACCGGAATCAGTGGACAGGCCCGCCCCGGTGAGAACGGTGAAACGGCGGCCCGTGAGGAGGGCGTGAGCACGCTCCACCTCAGCCGAGACAGCAGATTCGAATTGCACGCCCCTAGCCTAGGACGGACGGGTGAGAGTTTGGTAGCTGAGGCCAAAGCAGGTAACCTAATTCCCGGTAGCGTGTCCGAGAGGCCGAAGGTGCAGCACTCGAAATGCTGTGTGGTGAAAGCCACCGAGGGTTCAAATCCCTCCGCTACCGCCACTGTTTACCGCAACATTCCGCGCCAAACAGGGGGTAGGATTCCGGTTTATCCCCTCAAACCGGGAATTTATCTTCTGAGCGGCGTAGAATCTGCGGATCCGATTCTTGTTTATGGGCGCTCCTCGCGTCTGCGGCAATATCCGCCTTTGGGCTGATGCCCGCCGCGAGCGCTCGCTATACGATCAAAGACGTGATCTTTAAAGCAGTAGGAAGTGGACGCCCATACCCGGATCATGGTCGAACGACCCCGCGTGATTGGGCAGATGTGCCGCCTCGGCAAGTGCGGCTCGATGAATTGGTCACCACGCAAACAGAGCTGGATCTGCGCACGCTGCTCGCCGAAGACTCGACCTTTTATGGGGATTTGTTTGCCCACGTCGTGCAATACGAGGGCGTGATGTACCTGGAGAGCGGTGTGCACCGCGCGCTGCGGGCGGCGCTGGCGCAGCGGAACGTGCTGCACGCGCGCGTACTTGAACTCTGAGTTTTAGGCATTTGGTGCCTTTATCAGCCACAATATGCATTAGCACTCGTGAGTGGCAGCGATGAAAGGTGCACTTGTGAACGATTCCCCCGCCCAGCAAGCGGCTCGTGCGCGTGCTAGGCGACGGAAGCGGATGCAGCAGCGCCAAACCGTCATCTTCGGCTCGATCATCGCGATTCTTCTCGGGGCAGCCCTGTTCGGTGGCGCCGTGTGGTCTGGGCTTGTGCCATCGCCGATCAACATCGAATTCAAGTCGCCCGAAGACGACCGTCCGCCGCCACCTGATCAACCGTGCCCGCCTGAAGGCTCGATGCCTGTGGCATTCGAGGATCTTTCGGTCAACATCCTCAACTCCACTCAGACCGCTGGGCTTGGTGCGCGCTCCGCGGACGATGTTCGAGAGCATGGCATCAAGGTGGAATCGGTGGGCAATGCGGGCGAACTCTATCTTGGGAGTGCGAAGATCGTTACCGGCTTCGACACCCTTGCTGAGGCCTATACCGTTGCCGATCTCGTGGCCGATTCGGTGATCTATATCGATGAGCGCACCGAGGACGTGATCGACATCGTGCTCGGATCAAGCTTCACAGATATCCGCAAAACCGATGAGCTTCAGCTCGTCCAAGGGGAACCCATCCCCGCGCCCGAGGGCTGCATCGTCGTTGCGGGCACGGGCACCACGCCCGTCGAGGGCGATGAGCCGCCCGCGGAAGAGGCGCCTGAAGAGGAATCGCCCGAAGAGGGCGACGAGTAATCATGCCGTGGCAGCCCGTCGACCCGCGCACGTACGCGTCGTCGGTTACCGCACCCGTTCCGCACCGAGGGGAAGTTTTTAGCCGCCCCGGTTACACCCAGCCACCACAGCCGAAAAACCCGATGGCGACGACCGCACTGGTGCTTGGCATCATCGGCATCGTCATCCTCCCGCTAGCGCTGCCCGCGATCGTCTTCGGGCACCTCGGCGCCTCGAGCAGTCGACGCGTTGGCCGAAGCGTCGCACGTGCCGGCTACGGCCTCGGCTATCTCAGCATCCTCGCGTGGAGCGTCACGATCCTCATCGCCTCCGGCGTTTTGTTTCTTTGATTGGTTGTGAATTGAAGGTTGAAGCCGTTCTTATTTCTTACGACCCGTGATGACGACGCCGCCGCGCTCGCCGACTATGGCGCATTTTTGCTTCACACGGGGCTGAGTGAAGCCGAGCTCGAGCTCTTTCGCCTCGACCTGAAGCCCCTACCGAATATTCGCCTTGATGACTATGCCGGAATCATCCTTGGGGGCAGCCCGCTCAACGTTTCCGATGAGGACAAGAGCGAGAACCAGCAACGGATCGAGGCCGACCTCGCGCGGCTCGTCCACGAGGTACTCGCCGTCGACTTCCCGTTCTTTGGTGCGTGCTTTGGCATCGGTGTGCTCGGTCAGGTTCTTGGCGCCCGCGTTGATGGAACGTACGCGGAACCGGTCTCAGCGCCGGAAATCGAGCTCACTGCTGCAGGCGCGGCTGACCCTTTGTTGGAGCATGTGGATGGATCCTTCCGCGCCTATGTAGGCCACAAGGAGTCGCTCGTCTCGACGCCTGAGGGTGCAACGATTTTGGCAGGGTCCAGCACGTGTCCGATCCAAATGTTTCGCGTGCACGAGAACGTGTACGCCACCCAGTTTCACCCAGAACTCAACGGCGATCTACTTACCGAACGGGTGCACAGATACCTTCACCATGGATACATCGATCCCGACGCGGCCGAAGATATCCTCACGGAGCTGCGCGGCGTCGACGTCGATCCCTCACACGAGGTACTGGCGGCTTTCGTGCGCCGCTACCGCAGCCACGGCGCCGAGTAGTTCTAGCTGTTTTGCTCCCACGCGGCTTCGATGAGGTCCGCAATGGCCTCCGCCGCCGATACCGGCTCGACATCGCCAGGCAGGTGAGTCCAATGCGTCGCCTGGGCGAACCCCTTGGCCGGGCTGAGGCGGTCGTCCTCGGGTGCGTGCCCCTTGTAGCGAAGCCCCACGCGCAGGGTGCCGCGAGGGCCCGGCGCGACGGCAATGAACTGGGTCCGGCGAACCACGGGGGTGTAGGTCGCACGCGCCTGTACCTCGGCGTCCGGCAGCCCTGCCGCAACCGTGATCACCGCGTCATGCAAATCGCGAAGCTCGGCCTTCGGGCCGGAGAAAAGCTTGTCAGCGAACTCTGAGGCCGTCGGCATCGTCCAACCCGCCCGGCCAGCGACTCCGAACGCGACGGCCCATTGGGAGTTCTGCTTCAGTCCATGCACGTCGCGAAGCCACGCACGAACGCCGCGTTGATCGAGCGGGTCGACGCCCGACGTCGTCTCGACCAGTTCGACCCACTCTTCTAGGGTCCGCCCCGTGCGTTCTTTGAATGTCGCAATCATGGCATCGGCCATGTC
>CAYVDF010000093.1:1774-6998 GCA_964450475.1 uncultured Pseudactinotalea sp. | reverse complement strand
ATCCTCGAGGTACTCCAACACGTCACCTCTGACCGGGACCAACGAAACAGCGTTACTCAACAACTCTTCACGCTTGGCCTGCAACGCGAATACGTCACCGCCCTCGATCACCGCGCTGGCGATCGCGCGCTCGATCGCGTCGACCTCTGCGTCGACGGCCGCGCCACGGGAGGACTTCAACGTCGATGCCGCGCGGTCACCCTGAAGCAGGTCACGCGCCGTTGCGGCAGTCGACACCCGCTTGCGAACGACCGCCCACACATATGCCGCACGATTATCCGCGGCCTCAAGTCCAGGAGACTGGCACGCCTCCCAAAAGAAACTCACAACCTCATCCACCTCAAGACCCCACGACCCGGCCAGCCGGCTCGACGCCCTGCGAACCTCAGCCAGCGTCGTTGCTGCCTCGGGCCCACACCACGCCTCACGCGTGGCCCAACGCTCGACATCTGCCGAACCCCAGCCGCCGGCACTCACGCCGCATCCTCTTCGCTGGACGCCCGAAATGGGCGGTAATTACCTTGTTCTTCATCTTCGACTGCAAATCGAAAGGTCACCGGATCGACGCCGGTCGGGGCCACCACTTCACTCCTCCGCTGCGTTCCGCGCGGGGGAGTTTTTAATTTTTGACGGCGTGCATGGGACTTTCGGCCAAGGCGTGGGTAGCGCGCGGTAAGTAAAATTATTTTTATGTCCCGCGACGCTGAAGTCTTCGCTGCCCACACGCCAGCATCGGCGCCCCGCCGGGTGATCACGAACGAAATCTGGCGCCTTGCGCTCCCCGTGCTTTGGCTCGGTGCGCTCGTCGCGATCGGTTTCATCGAGGCGCCGCTGAAGTTTCAGGCGCCGGGGATCACGATTCCGCTCGGCCTTGGGATCGGGCGGCTGGTGTTCGGCGCGCTCAATATCGTGGAGGGGTTGCTGCTGATCGGCTTGACGGCAGTGAGCTTCTTCCCAGCAATCGCACGTGTGCGCGGGAGCCGCCTTGCCGTGTGGGCGGGGCTCGCTGCGATCTACCTCGTCAAGGTCGTCCTCGTGCGCCCGCCGCTTAACGCGCGCACCGATCTCGTGCTCGCCGGGGCAGACCCGGGGCAATCAATCTGGCATTACGTTTACATCGCGTGCGATGGCGCAACGATGGTGTTGCTCGCCATCGCCGCGATCGGGGCTGCCCGCGCGATCAGCCAGGCTGCGGCAAGAAGTTAGCTCGCGACCTCGGGAGTTTTTGCCCGCGCAATTAGTGCCGGGGCGTCCTCTCCATGCCAGACGGAAATGATCCGCCACGTAACTGCCGCGATTGGAACGGCGAGGAGGGCGCCGATGATTCCGCCGAGGATCGTGCCGGCCGTCAGCGCGAGGAGGATCGCCAGCGCGTGGAGGTTGACCGAGCGTGACATCACGAGTGGTTGGAGCAGGTTGCCCTCGATTTGGTTAACGATGACCGCGACGAGGATGACGATGAGCGCGGTCACTGGGCCATTCGCCACGAGGGCGACGAGAGCCGCAAGACCTGAGGCAACGACCGCACCGATGAGTGGGATGAACGACAGTAGGAACACGATCACGGTCAGCGGGATCGCGAGCGGCACCTTCAGGATGAGCAGACCGATTCCGATACCGATGGCATCGACCGCCGCGACAACCGCGGTGCCGCGCGCATAGCCACCGAGGGTGGCTACGGCATTGCGACCGATGCGCTTGGCGCGCTCGTAGCTTTCCCCTTGGAGAGGGCGGAGGAAGAACTCCCAGATCGCGGGGCCGTCTTTGAGGAAGAAGAAGAGCATGACGATGACGAGCACACCGCCGGTGATGACCTGTGCGACGGTCCCAACCCCCTGGAGCGCGCCGGCTCCGAGATCGCCGCTGGTGAGGAACTCGATTCCCTTTTCTTTCCACTGCTCGAGTTGCTCATCGGTGATGGTGAAGGGCAGGTCGCCGGCCAGGTCGCGGAGGTGCTCAAAGCCTTCGCGCGCGGACTTCGCGAGCTCATCCCACTGGTTGATGACGGCCCAGCTCACGAGCCACCCGATGAGTCCAAACAAGCCGATGATGCTCACGAGTACGATTGCTGCGGCGAGGGCCGCGGGCACGTTCCAACCGCGTAGCCGGCGCATGATCGGGGCGAGCGCGCTTGCGAGAATGAGCGCGACGAGCAGCGGAATGATGATGAGGCGCAGCGCCACGACAAGGTAGAGACCCACCCCTGCGAGTACGAGCACCGCGAGCACTTGGATGCTGCGGATCGCCGCGCGGCCAAGGCTGTCGCGCCACAGTGAGCGCTCGGGTTTCGGTTCGGGCAGCGGCGGGGTCGGCTGGTCTTGGGTGAAAATTCCAAACAGGCGCATGTACAGATTCTCACACATGCACGTATCCAAATCGTGTGCGGAGGCGCGAAACCCGGCCCGTGTCTCACCTATCCTTGATGCATGCAGCTTCGCGAACTCAGCCACGCCCTCGGAGCCGTAAGTACCGATCCGCTCGATGGCATCGAGGTCACCGGAGTCAGCCACAACACGGGTCTGCTGAACGCCGGTTATGCGTACGTCGCGATCCGCGGGGCCCGCGTGGACGGCCACTCATTCATTGACAAGGCAGCGAGCGCCGGTGCCGTTGCCGTTATCGGCGAGGGACTGCCCGAGGGCGCCGAGTGCGCGCTGCCGTACCTGAAAGTCTCCGACGCCCGCGCTGCACTCGCCCACGCCGCCGCTGCGCTCAATGACTACCCGAGCAAGCGGCTGCGGGTCGTTGGGATCACCGGCACCGACGGCAAGACGACAACATCGTGGATGACTCGACACCTCCACCAGGCTGCCGGGCTCCCTACGGGGATGCTCTCAACCGTGGGATATGCACTCCCCGATGGCGAACTGCGGCAGTTCCCCGTGCACTTCACCACCCCCGAGGCGCCCCAAGTCCAAGAGATTCTCCACACGATGGTTAAGGCCGGCACCCACACGGCCGTGCTCGAAACCTCCTCCCACGCCCTCGCGATGAAGCGCGTGGAGGCGGTCGACTTCGATGTCGCGATCTGGACGAACCTCAGCCCCGAACACCTCGAGCTGCACGGCTCGATGGAACAGTACTTCGCGGACAAGTCGATTCTCGTACGCTCCGCGCGCACCGCCGTCCTCAATGCTGACGACGAGTACGCGAGGCGCCTGTACGGGATCGCTCCGGAACAGGTCACGTACTCGGCGAGCGGCGGGGAGGCCGATTGGCGCGCGACGAACGTGAGCGAGCATTCGGCGCACCTGAAATTCACGTGCGTGAGCCCGCTTGGGACATTTGACGTCGACCTGCCGATGGTCGGGCAGTTCAACGTTGCCAATGCGCTCGCCGCGATGGCTGGGGCCGCGCTCGCCGGGGCCACGATTCCGCAGCTGCAAGAGGGCATGCGCACGTTCGCGGGTGTGCCCGGGCGCTTGCAGTTCATCCCCACTCCCCCGGATTGCCCGCGGGTCATCATCGACTTCGCGCACACGGCACTTTCGGTAGAAAATATTCTCCAAACGCTGCGACCCACCACGGAAGGAAAGCTGTGGATCGTGCTTGGTGCCTCGGGCGATCGAGATCCCGCGAAGCGGGCGCCGATGGGTGAAGCGGCCACACGGATGGCGGACATCGCCGTGTTCACCGAGGATGATCCGCGCACCGAATCCGTTGAGGCGATCATGGCGCAAATGGCGAGCGGTGCGCAGGGGCGTGACAATTTCGTGCTCATCGCCGATCGGGCCGAGGCGATCACCTATGCGATCCACTCCGCAGCGCCCGCAGACACTGTGGTGCTCGCTGGCAAGGGCCCGGAATCGTTCATCGCGCGCGGACTCACGGAGGATCCGTGGGACGAAGAATTTCACGCTTCTACCGCCATCGCCACGCGAGGCCGGTAGGCTTGATTCTGGAGGTAGGGAGTGCACGTGGAACGAGAACCAAAACCCAGCATCGGTGAAACGGTCGCGAATATTGGCGATCAAATCAAGGGGCTAGTCAAGGGCGAAATCGAACTTGCCAAGGCCCAAACGCGTGAGAAATACCAGCCCTACGGCCCAGCCATCGGCCTCTTTGCCGGCGCCGGCGTGCTCGCGCTGTTTGGACTTGGGTATCTGTTCTTCGCGATATACCTCGCGCTGTCGACGGTGCTCGAACAGTGGGCTGCCGCGCTCATCACTGCTGGCATCATTTTCCTCCTCGTTACGAGCCTCGCGCTGGGTGGGCGTCAACTGATTGCGCTTGCGAAGAAGCGGAAAGTGACCGTGGGTGAGAACATCAAGGCTGATGTGGCCGCCCTGAAGGAAGGGATTCGTCGGTGAGCGAGCAGAAGGATGGCAAGAAGCCCAAGGCTCCGAGCGCAGCGGAAATTGAGGCGCAACTGCAGGCGCAGCGTCAGCAGTTAGCGAACACCGTTGATGAGCTCACCTCTGCCCTCGATCCGCGCGCAAACATCGCCGCACTGAAAGAGCAGCTCTCCGACACGGCAGCCAATGCTACAGACGAGGCCCAGGCGTTCGTTTCCCGCATCCAACAAGGAGATCAGCGCGCCATCGAAGGGGTCGCCGCCGCCTTGGCGGCGGTCGTGGGCCTGGCCGGGATCATCCTGATCCGCCGCTCAAAATAGGCACAACACACGCTGTGAGACGTCGATAGCTGACGTGGAAATTCTCACAATTCGGGCTCTGCGCGTGCCTCGGGTTCGCCCAATTCAGGCAAAACAAGGTACGGTTAGGGCACGACAAAATGACCAATCCCCGGGCCACTACGCGCTAGCGGTGTGGTTCCGGTACTTAATGTGGAGGGGGTCACGCCATGGGGCGCGGCCGTCAGCGGGCTAAACAGACCAAAGTTGCACGTCGACTGAAGTACTACAGTCCAGAAACAGACCTAGAGGCGCTGGAGCGCGAACTCACCCGAGCACGCACCGGGAATGAGGACTATTCCGAAGAAGACATTCCTCCAGCGACCGATATCGACGACTGGGGAGACCCTTCCCGCTAAGTGCGTGCGCTTTTCGAGCGCCACCGCTTAGGTGAGCGTGTACTTGCCGAGGAGCTGCACTCCCCCGGCGTCCACGCCCTTGGTTCCTTCAATGATCGGCCCGTCTGGTCGATCTGAGGTGACTTCACCGAGTTCCCACGCGAGCATGCCCAACTCTTGGGCACGCTGGCGCACCCGGGTGGCCGATTCGCCGTCAACAATGGCGACCATGCCAACGCCCATGTTGAGGGTG
>CAYVDF010000093.1:0-1674 GCA_964450475.1 uncultured Pseudactinotalea sp. | reverse complement strand
GTGCGACCAAACTCGGGCACGTGGCGATCGAGCGCCCAGCCCGAGTGTTCAACGACCCTGCGCACGAGCGAGTAGCCGTTGGAGTGAAGGCCGGAGGCGCCAAGGCCGATCAGCATGTCGCCATCGCGCACGCGCTCGGGGCCGAGCATCTCATCGGCTTCGACGACGCCGGTGACTGCGCCGGCGATGTCGTATTCGTCTTCACCCAGCAGTCCGGGGTGTTCGGCGGTTTCCCCGCCAACGAGTGCGGTGCCGGCGAGCGCCGCGGCTTCGGCGACCCCGCGGACGATATCGGCGATGCGCTCGGGAACCACCTTGCCGCACGCGATGTAGTCGGTCATGAACAATGGCTTTGCCCCGACCACGACGATGTCGTCAACGACCATGCCAACGAGGTCGTGGCCGATCGTGTCGTGCACGTCCATGGCTTGTGCGATCGCGACCTTCGTGCCGACCCCGTCGGTGGAGGTCGCGAGGTAGGGCTTGCGCATACCCGTGAGGGCCGAGGCGTCCCACAGGCCAGCAAAGCCGCCGAAGCCGCCAACCACCTGCGGCGAGTGGGTTGCGCTGACCGCGGCGCGCATGAGTTCGACGGCGAGGTCACCGGCCTCGGTGTCGACGCCTGCGGTCTGGTAGGTGATCCCCTCGTTGGGGGCACTGGTCTGAGCGGTCACGGGTGTTTCAGGGCTCCTTCACCGCCCCCGCCAATGCTTAGGGATTCTAAGCCATCGGCCGGGTTGCCCAAGATGGGTGCGGAATGCGTCGTGGGGGAATCTGTTGGGCCCGGCGGGATCGGATAGTCGCCGGAGAAGCATGCGGTACACAAGCGGGATTCGGGGATCGTCGTCGCGTCGATCATTCCCTCAATGGAGATGTAGCCGAGGGAGTCTGCGCCAAGGGAGGCGGCGACCTGCTCAACGGTAAGGCTGTTAGCGACGAGTTCGGCGCGGGTTGCGAAATCGATCCCGTAGAAGCACGGCCACTTCACAGGAGGGGAGGAGATCCGCACGTGGATCTCGGCGGCGCCGGCTTCGCGCAGCATGCGTACGAGGGCGCGCTGGGTGTTGCCGCGAACGATCGAATCATCGACGACGACGAGGCGCTTGCCGTTGATGACCTCGCGCAGCGGGTTGAGTTTCAGGCGGATCCCGAGCTGGCGGATCGTTTGCGATGGTTCGATGAAGGTGCGGCCAACGTAGGAGTTCTTCGTCAGGCCTTGCGCAAAGGGGATGCCCGATTCAGTCGCGTAACCGATCGCGGCAGGCGTGCCCGATTCGGGAACGGGGATCACGAGGTCAGCCGCGGCCGGGTGTTCCTGGGCTAGTTTGCGACCCATGAGGACGCGCGCGGAGTTGACCGAGCGCCCGGCGATCGTGGTGTCTGGGCGGGCGAGATAGACGTACTCGAACACGCACCCGCGCGGTGTCGGCTGCGAAAACTGAACCGACCGCACGCCGTCGGAGTCAATCGCGATGAGCTCACCCGGTTCGATTTCGCGAACGAAGGAGGCCCCGATGATGTCGAGAGCGGCAGTTTCTGAGGCGACGGTCCAGCCCCGTTCGAGACGGCCGAGCACGAGGGGACGGATGCCGTGGGGGTCGCGTGCGGCGTACAGGGTATGTTCGTCCATGAACACGAGCGAGTAGGCGCCCTGCAGGTGCGGGAGAATTTTCT
>CAYVDF010000092.1:0-7040 GCA_964450475.1 uncultured Pseudactinotalea sp. | reverse complement strand
GGTCCTCGAAGTTGCGCGGCACGGAGATCACCGCGCGCGCCCCCGTCTCGGAGAACAACAGCGTGGCCATATCGATGCCGTCACGCGCGAGCACGTCGTCGAGAACGACCCGAACACCCGTGCCGTGTCGCAGCACTGCCTCCACGAGGGTCTGGGCAAGCCCGCCCCCAGAGATGTCATGCGCCGAGTCGAGCAGGATGTCATCCGCAGCGGCCACGAGCACCTGAGCGAGGCGCTTTTCCGCCTCGAAGTCGACAGCTGGGGGCATCCCGCCGAGGTGGCCGTGCACCGTGCGCGCCCACTCCGAACCCGAAAGCTCCTCGCGGGTCTCTCCGAGGAGATACACGGCAAGGCCTTCCTCCTTCCAGCCGGAGGGAATGGCCTTGTCGACGTCGTCAATCACCCCGAGCGTGACGATCACCGGAGTCGGGTTGATCGACGCATCGATCGAGCCAGCCGGGATGGCGTCGTTCTTCGTCGAGTTGTACAGCGACACGTTTCCGCCGGTGACGGGGATACCGAGTTCGGCGCACCCGTCAGCAAGGCCGGTGATGGCCTGCACGAGCTGCCACATCGACTCGGGCACTTCGGGGTTACCAAAGTTGAGGCAGTCGGAGATCGCGAGCGGGCGCGCGCCAGAGCAGGCGACGTTGCGGTACGACTCCACCAGCGAGTTCTGCGCCCCACGGTACGGGTCGAGCTTCGTGAACCGACCGTTGGCGTCGGCTGCGAACGCGATTCCTCGGCCGTTGTCGTTCACGCGAATCACGCCAGCGTCGTCGGGGGTACCCAGGATCGTATTGCCCCGCGCGGTCGAATCGTACTGGTCAGTCACCCACGACTTGTCTGCGAGATTCGGGCTCGCCACGAGCGCGCGAATCTGCGCGGCGATCTCCTCTGGAGTCTCCGGGCGGGGGAGATCTTCAGCGCGATTCGCTTGAAGGTCGTCCTGCCAGTCCGGGCGCGAGTAGGGGCGATCGTAGACGGGACCGTCATCGGCCACGGTGACCGGATCGACGTCAACAATGCGCTCACCGAAGTGGTCGATTGTCAGGCGCTTGGAATCGTTCACCTCACCGATGACTGCTGCCTCGACGTCCCATTTTTCACAAACGGCGAGGAACGCCTCGAGCTTGTCGGGCGCCACGATAGCCATCATGCGTTCTTGGGATTCGCTCATGAGGATCTCACCAGCGTTGAGTTCCTCGCGTAGGGGCACGTGCTCGAGGTTGACGTGCATACCCGAGCCCCCGTTGGCGGCGAGTTCGCTCGTCGCGCAGGAGATGCCGGCGGCACCGAGATCCTGGATCGCCTCCACGAGCTCGCCCTCGAACAGCTCCATGCATGCTTCGATGATGCGGCGCTCAAGCTCAGGGTTACCCACGACGATCTTGGGGCGGGGTGCGTCCTCATCAAGGGTGGCCGACGAGAGGATTGAGGCACCGCCGATGCCGTCGCCACCGGTACGCGCACCAAACAGCACGACCTTGTTGCCGGCGCCCGAGGCATTCGCGAGGTGGATGTCTTCGTGGCGCATGACGCCCGCGGCCATCGCGTTGACGAGCGGGTTCGCCTGGTAGGCGCCGTCGAACTCGGTTTCGCCACCAATGTTCGGCACCCCGAGGGTGCCGGCGTAGTTCGCAATTCCCGCCACGGCGCCGGTGATGACCCGCTTGGTATCGGTGTGGTTAACGTCGCCCGCGCGGATCTGATCCATGACCGCCACGGGGCGTGCGCCCATCGAAATAATGTCTCGGACGATCCCGCCCACGCCCGTCGCTGCGCCCTCGTAGGGGTCGATGAAGGAGGGCGAGTTGTGGGATTCAACCTTGAAGGTCACCGCAAGCCCGTCACCGATGTCGACAACGCCCGCGTTTTGACCGATCCCCACGAGGAGGTTCTCGCGCATCTGGGGGGTGTTCTTCTCGCTGAACTGCTTCAGGTGAATTTTCGATGACTTATATGAGCAGTGCTCCGACCACATGACCGAGTACATCGAGAGTTCGGCAGCGGTTGGACGGCGCCCGAGCAGGTCACGAATGTAGTCGTATTCCTCGGCGGTTAAGCCGAGTGCGGCGTAGGGCTGTTCTTCATCTGGAGTGGCGGCGGCGTTTGAGATCGTATCGATGGACACGCGGGTTCCTCACGGTCGGTTCAGGTGCACGTGGCGAACCCCTGGGGCGGGTCGCGCACCACCTCATAATCTACCGCGACGCTGGGGCCTGCTGGACACGGCGTCCAACAGGCCCCAGGTGCATCCACCTCTCGTACTCGGTTAGACCATCCGGTTCCTCCGGATCACCAAAGCCGTGCCGAGAGCCAACATCGCACCGCCGAGGAAGACCAGCGGGAGCGCATCGACTCCAGTGTCGTCGAGACGGTCACCACCATCGCCTCCCGTGCCGGGTGACGGGTCCGGGTCCGGGGTGGGATCCGGGTCAGGTGTCGGATCCGGATCGGGGTCCGGTGTCGGGTCCGGCGTGGGATCCGGGTCGGGGTCCGGGTGGGGGTCCGGGTCGGGGTCCGGCACCTCGCTCGAGAGCTTCAGTCCGACCAACATCGGGTCATGATCCGACGACCGGTAAGGCGACTGCTGGAACAGAGGCATCACGTTGTAGTTGTACCGGCTGTACTCCAGCCCGACAGCTTCGTACGCGTTGATGCTCCACACATCCGCATCGACCACGAGTGCCATCGCGGCGTCGTTCCCCAGAACGTGGTCCAGAGAACCGATCATCCCGTCGAAGGAGTAGGTCTTCTCGTCGGTCATCACCGCGCCGATGTCGGTATAGCCCCGGTCGTAGAGCTCCATCATCGGATCCTCCATCGTGTAGGAGTTGAGGTCGCCAAGAATGAAGGCGTTCTCGGACATCCCAGCCTCGATGAGGTCGTCGATGAATTCCGCCATTCGGAGAACCTGCTTGATCCGATCGGGGTTTGATGCCCCCTGGCCGTCACCTTGGTCAGCGTTTTCCCCCGCTCCTGAGCCCTTCGACTTCAGGTGGGTGGTGACCAGCAGAATCGTCTCGGCGTCCTCGTCGATCTCGCCGTCCTCACCCAGAAGGGCGAACTCCTGCGCAAGCGGCTCACGAGCATTCGAGAACTCAGACGCGCCCAAGAGGATCTCGGACTCACCGACCACCGCAACCGAAGACGGCTGGTAGATGAAGGCGTTTCGAATGACGTCCTCGGCCTCTGGCACTTCGCTCGGGCTCGGGACATACGCCCATGTGCCCTCGCCTGCGACTGCGTTCAGCTCATCAACCAGCTGTGCGAGGGCCGCATCGCGCGGGTGCACTCCTGCCGGGGCATTTTGCCCGTTGGGGAAGGTGAGGGTGTTCTCCACCTCCTGCAGGGCGAGGATGTCCGCGTCCAGCTCGGTGATGGCAGCAACGATCTTCGCCGTCTGACGATCGAGGTTGTCCTGGTTATACGCACCTCGGACCAAACATCCTTTAGCTGAGCTCGGCTCGCCGAGTCGGTTGGGGTAGAAACCACAATTGCTCTGATCGACCCCGAGGTCAGTGAAGTAATTGAGCACATTGAATGCCCCGATGCTCAGATCTCCACCAACTTCCGGCGCTTTCTCCCGCGTGTTCTCAAACGTAACGGGCGAGGAGATCTGACCGGGCAGTTTGGTGTACGCAGCAAGCTCGCCCACAACGTGACCGGTCGGCTGGAACTTCCAGGTGTCGTTACGCCAGTCGAGGATCACCGGGTCCTCGAAGGTCACCTCTGCTCCCACTCTGACCGGGTTGTCGTGGTCGAGGTAGGCGATCGGCGTCTCGTGGAAGTTCTGGGTGAAGTTGGTGTAGTTCCAGGAGGAGCCGTCGTCGAGCTTGACCGATCGGGCCTTGTTGTCCGAGGCGATCGCGAGCGCCTCCGCAGATAGCGGTCGCGCGTACTCGGTCGGCTGACGAAGCGGTGAATCGCCGAATGCCAACCCGATCTCTCCGTACATCTCGCTCTGGTGCAGGTTGGTGACCGTGTAGTCGCCCTGCGGGGCGAGCAGCATGCCTTCGAAGCGTTCCCGCTCCTCGTCCGTTGCAGGCCACGAGATTCGAGAGGGTTCGACGGGATCGTAGTCCTCTTCGAGGACACGCCAGTCAGGGAGTGCGATCTGAGTGAGTCCGAAGAATTCAGTGGCCTCACCCGTTACCTCGACATAGTCGCCGATATTCACAGCGTTGGCGAACTGCGTTCCATACACGAAGATTCCGTGGGAGGCGGTGTGCGATGCGAGATCGATCTCGCCGCCTGTGCCCGGCGTCTGGATGTACGCACCGTTGAAGCCGCCGACCGGGTAGACAGCGGTCACGACGCCAGCGGTCGTGACGTCACAGTCGAGGAAAGGAGTCTCATCTCCTTCACCCTGAACATCCGCGATCTCCACACGCACCTCGGGCACGTGGTCGCATTTCGGCGGCTCCGGTGGCCCGGCAGACTCACCCTTCGAGTTGGTCGGCGTCGGGAAGTCGGAGCCCACGAAGTCCTCCGAGTTGTCATCGGTGTCCTTACCGTCCACACGCTCGATCGAGCCGGGGTTCGGCGGCACGAGCGCTTGGGCTCCTTCGAACACGTTCGCGTCACCGAACCCGACGAGATCGACAACCAAGTCCATACCCGCGGCTTCGGTGATATCGCCCTGGGGGAAAGCCATGTTCTGGTCGCTCCTGACGAGAGCCACCATGCCCGCACCTGCGGCGGGATTAAGGCCGCCTCCGGACGCGTCTGGCTCCGGAAGCGCATCGCCATTATTGCCATTCGAGGCTCCCTGCACGAGGTAGTAGCCCTTCGCCGGAATCTGCCCCGCCAGGTCAACCTTCCCGGTCCCAGTGTTCCCCTTCGACCTGTATTGCACACTCCACCCGTCGACCGGGACAGGAGCATCAGTCGGGTTGTACAGCTCGACGAACTTGTGGGTGAAAGGCTGGTTGGCACTACCCCCACGCGTGTAAATCTCATTGATCACGACGCTTTGCCCGTCAGGGGCCGCAGCGGCAGGAACCGTAGCCATCACGGGTGCCAGCACCAACATTCCCGCCGCGGCAATCGCTGCACCCCGCTTCTTGACGCGGGCCATCATATTCACTTTCAAAAGAACTCCATCGTTGCATTCTGAGTGGTATTCACTTAGGTCCGCGAACAGTACGTCAGCACCGACATGCGGGGGTTGACCATACTGTCACACCGACGCTCAAAAGGTAAGCCCCGTCCGGTGAACCACCGTAAGGAGTAAAAGGGGGTGCGCCCTCCACGGGGATCCGCTATAGTTTCGGAACCTGAGATTTCATAGGATCGAATAGGGAACCTGATGACAACGAAGTTCAGTTCCGGTCGGACACGCCTGAGGCGTGGGGGCGCTGCCCTGGGGATCGCAGGGCTCGTCCTTGCCGGGATCGCTGGTCCTGCCCTCGCCGACGGCGATGATGACACAGACGACACTCAATCGAGCGAGGCGCCGGGAGGTGACGAGGAGCAGGGCGAGGACGACGCCGGTGACGACGCAGAGTCCGGGGTCGGCGATGACGCCGACGGCGCCGGTGACGGCGCCGACGGGGAGGATTCGACGGGTGACTCCGGCGAAGAGGAGCCGGCTCCCGCGTTCGCACCCATGGCCGTGGCCGCTGATAGAACGGTGACGGTCGACCTCGTCGGCCTCAACGACTTCCATGGCCGCATCGACGCGGGCCGCAGCACGGATTCCGCCGGTAACGTCACCACTGAGGGCGCCGCCGTGCGCCTGGCCGCTGCTGTGGAGGAGGCGCGGGCAGACAACCCCGACACCTTCTTCGTCGGCGCGGGTGACCTGTACTCCGCTTCCACGTTCACCTCAATGGCGGGCGACGACGTCCCCACCACCGACGTGTTCAACGCGATCGGCATGGACACCTCCTCGGTAGGAAACCACGAGTTCGACCACGGGTTCCAGAACCTCAAGGACAGGATCGCGGGCAACGGCGACTACGCCGGCCACGCAATCAGTTGGGAGTACCTCGGCGCGAACGTGTACGACAAGGGCACGACCAACGCGGTGCTGCCCGAGTACATCGTGCTGGAGACCGACGACGTCGAGATCGCCTTCATCGGGCTCGTCACCCAGGAGACACCCTCCCTGGTGACCCCCGCCGGGATCGCCGGGCTGGACTTCGGGGATCCCGCCGCAGCGGTCGAGCGGGTGGCTGGCTACCCGGAGGTGAGTGGCGCCGACGCGATCGTCGTCCTCACGCACGACGGCGCCGTCAACGCCGACGCGGTGAAGACAACCGCGAACCACTTCGGCAGCTTCGCGGCTGCGATGGCTGCCCGCGGTGACATCGCCGGGATCTTCTCCGGCCACACGCACACGAAGTACGAGGTGGAGCTCGACGTGCCCACGTCGGTCTACGACGTCGATGGCATGCCGGTGATCCAGACCGGATCCTTCGGGGAGAACCTCGGGCTCATCAGCCTGGAGTTCGATATCGACGCCGGCGGTGCAGCGACTCTCAGCGACGTCTCCTCCGACATGACGGCGTTGTCCGGCGTCACGGTTCCGGCCCCGGGCGCCAACGTCGTCGTCGACGACGTCCGCGACATCGTCGAGGACGCGATTGCGCAGGCCGACCTCATCGGCTCCGCCGTCATCGGCGAGGCCAGCGCGGATCTCCTGCGTGCGACTCACACCGACCCCGTCTCCGGGAATACAGGGGAGAACCGGGGCGGGGAGTCAACGATCTCCAACCTCATCGCCGACGCCCAGCTGTGGGCCGTTCACGAACAAGGTGCCTCGGCGAACCTGCCGGTCATCGCGTTCATGACCCCCGGCGGCGTGCGGACCGACATCAGCTCGGGGGACGTGACGTACAAGGAAGCGGCGAACGTGCAACCGTTCGCCAACACCCTGGAGACCCTCGACCTCACGGGCGCCCAGATCAAGTCGGTGCTCGAGGAGCAGTGGCAGCCGGACGGGTCGTCACGGCCCTTCCTCAA
The DNA here is from genome assembly GCA_964450475.1 of uncultured Pseudactinotalea sp. GTDB lineage: Bacteria > Actinomycetota > Actinomycetes > Actinomycetales > Beutenbergiaceae > HY158. The sequence continues at coordinate 68 of CAYVDF010000092.1, read as the reverse complement.
GCTCGGGATCAACAAGGAGTTCTTCTACACCTACGATCCCCAGGCCCCTCGCGGTGAGCGGGTGACCG
>CAYVDF010000091.1:0-7065 GCA_964450475.1 uncultured Pseudactinotalea sp. | reverse complement strand
ACCTGGTAGGCACCGATGTGCTGGGTGATTCCACCGGCTTCATCAGCTGCCGTATCGGTGCGGCGAATCGCATCCAGGGTCGCCGTTTTACCGTGGTCAACGTGACCCATGACGGTAACAACCGGGGGCCGGGGCAGCAGATCCTCCTCGGTCTCGGCAGCCTCTTCGGCTTCGAGGTCGATGTCGAAGGACTCGAGCAGCTCGCGGTCTTCTTCCTCTGGGGAGACGATGCGAATCTCGTAGCCGAGTTCGGCTCCAAGGAGCTGGAAGGTCTCCTCATCGAGGGACTGCGTGGCGGTCGTCATTTCACCGAGGTGGAACATGACTTGCACGAGGCTCGCTGGGTTGACGTCAATCCGTTCGGCGAGATCGGCTAGCGAGGCACCGGCACGAATCCGCAGTTCTGCGCCGCCACCGTGAGGGATCTGTACCCCACCGATGGTTGGCGCTTGCTGCTGTTCGTACTCTTGGCGCTTCGCGCGACGCGACTTACGCCCACGGCCACGAGGACCGCCTCCACGGCCGAACGCACCCTGAGTGGACCCACGCCCACCACGTCCACGCCCGGGGAACCCACCTGGACCGCCACCTGGGCGGGCTGGTGCTCCTGTCGTTGGCGCACCGGCACCTGGGGCTCCCCCACGACGACCACGGGTCGGCGCACCGGCACCACCGCCACCACCTTGGCCTCCGCGGCGGTCACCGGGGCGACCGAATGAGGCACGCTCGGGCATCATGCCCGGGGTTGGGCGGCGTCCACCGGGGCGCGGCATCGCAGGGCGAGGCGCTCCGGGGCGAGGCCCACCGGCCGACTGCGGCGCAGGGCGCGGGCCGCCGGGGCGGGGCATCCCTTGGGTGGATGCAAATGGGTTATTTCCAGGGCGCGGGCCGCCGGGGCGGGGCATCCCCTGGGTGGAAGCAAACGGGTTGTTACCCGGACGCGGGCCAGCTGGCTTCGCAGGTGCCTCTGGCGTCGGCGCAGCCTCAGCAGCGGCAGGCTCTTCAGGCTTCTTTGGAGTCGGCTTGGCCGGGGTGGCCTTCTTCGGCGCAGGCTTTGCTGTCGCCGGAGTCGGAACTTCTGCTTCCGCAATCTTTTCGCCAGGCTTCGGCGTAGCCTTCTTGGCTGGAGCCTTCTTCTCTGCTGGCTTCTTTTCTGTTTCGGCCTTCTTGGCCGGCGCCTTCTTGGCTGGTGCCTTTTTGGCAGCAGGCTTTTTCGGTTCGGGTTCGACCTTGGGGATCGCTTCCCTTACCTTGCGCTGCACTGGCGCTTCAATGGTCGACGACGCAGACTTAACGAACTCTCCAAGTTCTTCAAGTTTCGCCAAGACCGTTTTGCTGTCGACGCCGAGCTCTTTCGCGAGCTCGTGAACGCGCAAACGTGACACAACTCTCCTGTCCAGGTCCGCCCTGGACAGGGTCGGACCGCTTAGTGGTGATTCATCGCTGGGGACTCATCGGGGGCCCATCGGCTTCTAACCCGCTTTCATAATCAACGACGGATGCTCTCGCTCCATGTGGTGACCTTGGTCATATCGACGTTCTGCGGTACTCGCAGAGCCCGTGCGATACCCGAGGACTTTGCTCGAGCAATGCAGTCCGGGTGCTCGTGCACCCATGCTCCACGACCTGGTGCACTACCTCGCAGATCAACCTCAACGGCGGGTGGCTCGATGAGACGATTTGCGACTAGGCGCACTAAGTCGTGCTTTGGCGCCACTTTCCGGCAGCCGACGCAGGTTCTGTAGGGGGTGTGGGGTGAAGACATTCGTCGTATGCCCGCGTGCCCTTCGCTGTGTCGTGGTGCTACCCGTAAATGGTCCGTCAACTAGTGTATACCGTTTTGCGTGCGCGCTTTGGATCCCCGAGTTCACTTTAGGCGCACGCCGCCGATGCCGGGTCGCGGTTTTAGTGCGGAATGACGACCTAAAGCGGGACCGTGTCGATCATTCGCGATGACATGGCGACGACTAGATCACACACGCGTCTTACGTCGTCTCAAACGCGGGATCGGTGGAAGCGAGCGCGGCTAGGCGTTTGGTGTCACCGGTTTCGACGGGTCGGCATCGGAGCGGATGTCGATCTTCCACCCCGTCAGCCGTGCGGCGAGGCGAACGTTCTGGCCTTCCTTGCCGATCGCGAGGGAGAGCTGGAAATCGGGGACGACCGCGCGGGCGATCTTGTTTTCCTCATCCAAGACCTCAACGCTGTTCACCCGTGCCGGCGATAGCGCCGCTGCGATAAATTCCTCGGGGTTTTCGGAGTAGTCGACGATATCAATCTTCTCTCCCCCAAGCTCGCTCATGACGGCGCGCACGCGCTGGCCGAGTGGGCCGATGCATGCACCCTTTGCGCCGAGGCCAGCAACGGTTGAGTACACGGCCATCTTCGTTCGGAAACCCGCCTCGCGAGCGAGGGCACCGATGACGACAGAGCCGTCGGCGATCTCGGGTACTTCTAGGGCGAATAGACGGCGCACGAAATTTGGGTGCGTACGGGACACCGTGATCTCTGGTCCCTTAAATCCGCGGCGGACCTCCACGACGTAGACCCGTATGCGGCTTCCGTGTTCGTATCGCTCACCGGGAACCTGCTCGGCCTGCGTTAGGCGCGCCTCGACTCCGCCGACGTCAACGTGAACGGTGCGCGGGTCTGGACCCTGCTGGATGATGCCAGTGAGGATGTCGCCTTCCTTGCCGCGGAAGGTTCCCATGACCTGCTCGTCTTCGGCATCGCGAATGCGCTGCATGATGACCTGGCGAGCCGTCGTCGTAGCAACGCGACCAAAACCCTGCGGGGTGTGCTCGAACTCGGCGTCGTCCTCTTCCTCGCGGGCGAAGATCGTGATCTTGCCGGTCTTGCGATCAAGTTCGACACGCGCGTGTTCGTACGCCTCGGGAGTCTGGCGGTACGCCGACAGCAGCGCCTGCTCGATGGCTTCGATCAACACATCGAGGGGAATGTCTCGTTCCGTCTCGATGAGACGGAGTGTGCTCATATCAATTTCCACGATTGCCCGCCTTCCCACGTGGGCGAAACTCTAGCTTCACCTTCGCGTTACGAATCTGGTCAAAGGGAATCGCTCGCTCCCCTTTATCTGTTTCAACGACGACGGCCTCATCGGTGGCCGAAAGGATACGTGCCGCGAGCGACTCGGTCTGCTCGCCGTCAATAAGTTCAAAATCTACGAGACGCTCGACGTTACGCCGGAAGTGACGCGGGGTGCTCAGCGGCCGGTCAACGCCCGGGGTCGAGACCTCGAGCGAATAGGTGCCGGGGATCGGGTCACTCTCATCGAGAACGTCAGAAAGTGCGCGCGTGAGGGTCTCAAGCGCATCGGAACCGACGCCACCAGGGCCGTCGGCGAGGTCAACGGTGACGCGCAAAATCCGGCGGTTCATTGGGCCGGTCAGGGTGAGTCCTTCGAGAAAGAGGCCGAGTTCGTCGACGGACGGGGCCACAAGTTGTTCCAATTGGGAAAGTAAATCCGTGTTACTCATGACCCTTCTCTTTCAGTTGTACCGCGGGACTTTAATTATCCCCGAATCGCGAAGTTTACTCGAACCCCAGCGCGGTGGCTGGCTTTTGCACGAGGAAACAGTCTACCCTGCTCGGGTGAGCAACCCCCGCCGTCTTCGCACATTTTCGCAGGTAGCTGCAGCCACCGCAGCGGTTGTTTTGACCGTCTCGGGTTGCGGTGTGCGGGTTGGCCAGCCGCCCTCGCCGATCCCCACTCCTGATGCGGTGGAGTCACACCGCCAGAGCGCGGCCGTGGCGATGGAACGCATTCTTCTCGCGGCGGATGCAGCCCCTGGCAAAGTTCCAGACGGGCTTGTGCCTGTTGTAACGGAGTATCTCGACGACCTTGGTGGGGTGTGGATCCCGCCGGGGCGTGATGACAACCCCTTCCCCGCCTCACCCGCACTGGCGCAAGATAACTCTGACCTGGCGGGCGTGCTCGCCGAGGCGGGTGACCTCATGCTGACGCTCGCGAACTCCGAAGATAATCCAGCCGCGTACACGTCGATGTGGCTGAGCCTGTACACCGCGCAGATGCGGATCGAGGGTGACCAAGTGCGTGGGTGCACGATCCCGTGTGGCGATGGCATCATCCCGACCGTGTTTGCGATCGCTCGCGAGCAGGGCGAGAACCACGATCTCGTTGGCCTGCTCGACCTGCTTCATGAGAGCGCGCCAGACCTCATCGCGGCCTACGACGCTCTCGGCTATCTCGAAGAAGTGCGTGCGGCGCGCGGCAATAACGACGTCCGCGATGCACTCGAACCCGGGGCGACCGTGCTGCGTGAGTTTGCGGACTTCCTCGCCGGCTCAGCCGCGGGCAGCGACGCCGATCCGCGCCTCAACGCCTACCAGTTCAATCCCGATGACATCGAAGCCTCGATCCGCGGCTACATTGACGAGGCCCTTGACGGATGGCTCGCTGTTCTCACCGCCGCAGCCGCCGCAGGGGACGTCCGGGCTGCCACGGCCGCGAAGTCCGCGGTGTGGTTCACCTACGGAAGCACAAATCCCGACCTGCAGATCGAACTGTGGCCGGGATTTGGGCTAGATAACTAGGCGAGCGCGCTCGTAACAGTCTGCACGAGGTGTTCAACGGCAGCAGCCGGGGCGAGTTCGACCCGCTCACCGCTGCGGCGTTCGCGCACCTCAACGACACCGCTGGCCAGGCCGCGCCCGACAACCACGATGTAGGGCACGCCGAGGATTTCCGCATCCGCGAACTTCACACCCGGTGAAACACGAGGGCGGTCGTCATACAGCACCTCGATACCCTTGCCCGAGAGCTCCTCCGAGATCTCGCGGGCGGCCTCGAACACGGCGTCATCCTTACCCGTTGCAACAACATGCACGTGGTATGGCGCAACGGCGATCGGCCACGTCAGGCCGAGGTCATCGCGGTTCTTCTCCGCGATTGCGGCGAGCACGCGGGTAACCCCAAGGCCGTAGGAGCCCATCGTCACCGTGACGTTCTTGCCGTTCTGGTCGAGCACCTTTAGGTCGAGCGCCTCAGAATATTTGCGTCCGAGGGCGAACACGTGAGCGATCTCGATTCCGCGTGAGAGCTCTAGCGGGCCAGAGCCATCGGGTGCCGGGTCGCCGTCCATGACATTGGCGACGTCGATTGTTCCGTCCGCGGTGAAGTCTCGCCCATACACGAGGTTCGCGACGTGTTTGCCCTCCTCATTCGCACCTGTGACCCAGGCGCTGCCGTCGGCGATGCGGGGGTCGAGAAGGTAGCGTACGCCGTCCTTCGCGTTGGGGCTGAGCACAGCCGGACCAATGTAGCCGGGAACGAGTTCGGGGTGCGCCTTGAGGTCATCATCGCTGGCGGGTTCAAATTCCGCCGGGTACAGCGCCGCCTCAAGCCGCTTGTCGTCAACGTCGCGGTCACCGGGCAGGCCGATCACGAGCAGTTCGCGCTCACCATCAGGGTGGGTCAGCGTGAAGACGACGTTCTTTAGCGTATCCGCGGCGGTCCACGCGCGATCCTCGCGCGGGAAGAGCCGGTTGGCGGACTCCACGAGGGTATCGATCGTCGTTGAATCGGGGGTGTCGTGCACGATGGCAGCGGGGACACCCGAGGCGTCTACGGCTGGGGCGGGAGGCGTTTCCACGGCTTCGACGTTCGCGGCATATCCGCCGGCGGAGCGCACGAAGGTGTCCTCACCGATCGGGCTCGGGTGGAGGAACTCCTCCGACCGGGAGCCACCCATCGCACCTGCCGTCGCCGAAACGATGACGTACTCCAGTCCCAGGCGAGTGAAGATCCGCTCATACGCATCACGCTGCGCCTGATAGGAGGCATCAAGGCCGGCGTCGTCAATGTCGAAGGAGTAGGCGTCCTTCATGATGAACTCACGCCCTCGCAGGAGCCCCGCGCGGGGACGCGCTTCATCGCGGTACTTGTGCTGGATCTGATAAAGCGTCAGCGGCAGATCCTTGTACGAGGAGTACAGGTCTGCTACCAGGAGGGTGAACATCTCCTCGTGGGTCGGTGCGAGCAGCATCTCGTTGCCGCGGCGATCCTGCAGGCGGAAGAGGTTTGGGCCGTACTCGGTCCAGCGCCCAGTCGCTTCGTACGGTTCGCGCGGCAGCAGCGCTGGGAAGTGCACCTCCTGGGCGCCAGCGGCAGCCATCTCCTCACGCACGATCGTTTCGATCTTGCCGAGCACGCGCAGGCCAAGGGGTAGCCAGGAGTAGATTCCTGGTGCGGCGCGGCGGATATATCCCGCGCGCACGAGCCACGAGTGGCTCGCCACGTCAGCGTCGTGGGGATCTTCGCGCAGTGTGCGCAGAAACAGTTCACTCATCCGGGTTAACACGCACCCGATTCTAGGGCACAACCGCCCTCGCGAGCGTATCCTCGCCCGTTCTAGAACAGGATCGTGGCGAAGGTATCAGTCTGCACGAAGCCAACCCGGCGGTACGCGGCGAGTGCGGGTGCGTTGTAGTCGTTGACGTACAGACTCACCGTGGGGGCGAAGTTGTGGTGAGCGTAATTGACGACGGCCGCGAGCGCGGGTGCAGCGATCCCCGTACCGCGGTGTGCGGGGTGGACCCACACGCCTTGGATTTGGGTGACGCCGTACCCGATTGTGCCGAGGTCGGCCTTGAACAGCACCTCGCGCCCGGCATCGGTGTGGATGATTCGCGAGAGCGAGCGACGCTGTGTGATGAGCGAGCGCACGCGACGCTCATATCCTCCACCCGAGGACAGTGGCGAGTAACCGACCTCCTCGGTAAACATGTGAACGGCAGCGGGCAGGAGGATGTCGAAGTCCGCGATCGAGGTCGGCTCAACCTCGGAGTCAGGTGCGATGAGTGGGCGAGAATTAATTTCTAGGTGCGGCTGCACTAGACGCTTCTCGCGGGGCTGGCCAAAGGCGCTACCAACGTGGCTGAGGAGCTCTTCGACGTCGCGTTTCGGGCCAACGATTGAGGAGTAGCGGCGCCCGCGCCGGTCAATCTCGCGCACGAGGTCCCGCGCGGCACTGGGTGGGATGTTGACCGGCACGATGTTGCCGCCGATCCAACACATCCCGCCGA
>CAYVDF010000090.1:0-7212 GCA_964450475.1 uncultured Pseudactinotalea sp. | reverse complement strand
ACGTGGTCGAACATCGTGGAACGCGCTCAGGAAAAGTAGGCTTTGCGCGACCGGCTATGCCACTAGCGCCTCGAGACCTGCTCGGATGGCTGCGTCGACTGCGCGGTCAACGATCTCTCGGAACGGTTCGTAGCCTGCCATCGATTCATCTTCGTCAGCGAGGGGGTTACCGTCGATCGCGAGCACGGCCCCAGCCTGCACGCCGTTGAGGGATGCGATCGTGAACAGCGCGGCGACTTCCATCTCGACTGCGATGACGCCAGCATCGCGCCACATTGGCTGCACATTGGGCAGCACAGGTGATGGATAGAAATTGTCGGAGGTAAGTACGATTCCGGTGTGGGCATCGACGCCCTGCCGCTGTGCTGACTCCCTCAGGGCGATCGTGACGTCGACGTCTGCTACGGCTGGGTACTCCAGCGGAATGAGGCGAGCGGTCAAACCCTCATCGCGAACGGCACCGGTCGCGACGACGATCGCTCCGTCGACGACGGCAGGTGAAAGCCCGCCGGCAGTTCCTGTGCGGACGATTCGTTCAACCCCGGCTCGGCACAGCTCTTCGAATGCAGCGCCCGCTCCCGCCGCCCCCACTCCGTGAGACATCACCGAGACGACCTGTCCGTTGTATTTGCCGGTGTAAGACACGTACTCGCGGTTCTGCCCGACCTTCCGCACGTCGTCAAGCAGCTGGGAGATTCGTTCGACTCGGGCAGGATCGCCTGCAACGAGAACGCGGGGGGCGAGATCGCCAACCCGTACTTGGGTGATGGGCAGAGTGTCGTCTGCGTCGAAGCGGATGCGTTCCATTAGTACTCCTGTTCTTCGCGGGTGAGCGCGGTGATGTGTTCACGTGCGTGGGGAAATCGGGCAAGGAGGTCGCTGCGGTTGCCGAGGGAGAAACCTTCCCACGTGAACCCCGGTGCCATTGTCGTCCCGAGGAGACTCCACTCACCCGTGCTGGTCGAGCCTTGCCAAACTCCCGGAGCCACAACAAGCTGGGGGCGCTGGCCGGCCAAAATGTCGGGGCCGAGGATGTTTTCGGTGACGGTCCCGGCATCATCAATGAGCGTTATCCTCACGGGTGCCCCTGCGTGCCAGTGATACACCTCGACCGAGTCCAGCGTGTGAAGCGCAGAGAAGTCCGGTGCGATGAGCATGTATAAGATCGCAGTGGAGTGCTCGTCGATGTGGGTCTGACGGAACAAGCCGCCTTCGTCCGGCAGGGGCTGAAGCCCGAGCGCCTCCGCGATCGTGTGAGGGTCAGGCGTTGTCACGTTACCTCCACAGTCATGCCGCTACGTCGGAACTGTTTTGCCGCAAAGAGCAGGGCGATGAGCGTGACGACGTATGGGGCTGCCTCAGTGAATTGAGCCGGGAGTCCATAGGCCTGGAACCGGTAACCGATCGCTTCAGCAAACCCGAACAGCAGCGCCGCACCCAGAGTTGCTATCGGGTAGGCACGCGCGAGCATGACGGCAACGACCGCAATCCACCCGCGGCCCGCCGTCATATTTTCTGCGAACTGCACAACGTTGCCGAGCGCAAGCTGCGCACCGGCAAGTCCAGTGAGGACGCCCGAGGCGAGAACCGCCGCGTACTTGTAACGGATCGGGTTGACGCCAAGGGTCTGTGCCGCGAGTGGTCGCATCCCAACGCCGCGCAGACGCATGCCCCATGGGGTGCGGAAGAGGAAGAACGACAATGCCGGTACGGCGAGCAGCGCGAGATACCCGAGGAGGGTGAGGTTGAACAGCGCTGGGCCGATCCAAGGGATCGAGACGAGCCCGGGGATTGGATAGCGGGTCATTCCGATGATTCCCGGATCAGCGAAGACGCCGCGGGTGTTGAAGAACGCGACGAGGAGGAAGCTCGTGATCCCAACCGCAAGTATGTTCATTGCAACGCCGAGTACGATGGGATCTGCTCTTCGAGTAACGGCACCAAAGCCGAGTACGAGGGAGAAGATTGTCGAGGACACGACCGCGATGAGTACCCCACCAATGGCCGAGCCGGTGAAGTAGGATCCGGCGACGGCGGCGAATGCGCCGACGAGCATGAGGCCCTCGAGGGCAATGTTGAAGATCCCCGCGCGCTCACAGATGAGGCCCGCGAGCGCAGCGAGCAGGATGGGGATGAGGGAGCGAACGACGGAGGCAACTAGCGAGGCGTCGATGAGTGATGACCAGTCCATCAGACCCTCCCTACTTCGTCTTCAGCCTGAGCATGCGCCGCTCGATCTTCGGCCTCTTCTACAGGTCGTCGTCGACGAACGGGCAGGCGCACTTGGAGCGCGATGAGAATGATGACGATGCCCTGGATCACGGCCGCGATCTGGGGGGACATCGAGAGATCTCGACCCATCGCACCCGAGCCGGCGATAATGCCAGCAAAGAAGAGTCCCGCGACGGCGACGCCGAGGGGACGGTACATCGCAAGCAGCGCGACGAGGAGGCCTGTCCACGCGTAGTTCGTATCGACGAGGTTGCCGTCAACGATCCGCACCGAGGGCGCTCCGATCGCGAACATGACGCCGATGAGCCCAGCGATTCCACCAGAGAGCATCGTCGTCGATACGAGGAGGCGGCCCGTGTGGACGCCGCCGTACTTCGCGAAGGTTGCATTGCGGCCGTGCATGCCCGATTCGAATCCGTACACGGTGCGGGTATTCATGAAGTACACCGCGACGATGAGGATGATGACGACGAATACGCTCCAGTTGACGGTGCGCCCGAGCGTGGTGAGGAGAGAATCCTTGCCGAAGGTTTCTAGCAGCGCCCCGCCGAGCGCAGAGGACGGCGCGGCTATGAGCGGGATCTGGGTCGCGGGATCAAACGCTTCGGTCGCAACTTGGGAGGATGTCGAATCCTTTAGCGGGAAGCGGACGAGCCACGAGGCTAGGTAGCGCGCGGGATAGTTGAGGAGCAGCGACGTAATGAGCAAGGGCACCCCAGGCCAGAGCTGGAGAAAGGCGGCGATCGCGCCCCATAAGGCGCCGACCACAGCCCCGGTGACACACGCAAGAACCATAACGATGGGGCCTGGGCCGGGAAGATAGAGCGCCACAATCCCGCCGGCAAGCCCGCCAAGCACCATCTGGCCTTCGGCGCCGAGGTTGATAATCCCAGCGCGGAACGCTACCGCGACGGCGAGAGCCATACCAATGAGCGGCGTGGCACGCTGCACAGTGTTGGCGAACCCAATCGCACTTCCGAACGAGCCGGAAAACATCGAAGAGTAGCCATCGATTGGGTTCGAGCCAGCGGTGAAAATGAATACTGCTCCGATGACGAAGGCGAGAATAACCGAGGTGGGAACTGGCCCAGCGAGCCAACTAACGATGCGGGAGGAGCGTGAGGTTTCCATCAGGCATCCTCCCTGGTGCCACCGGCCATAAGGAGGCCGAGTTCTGCTTCGGTCGCATCGGCTGCGTCCATCTCCGCCACGATACGGCCCTCGAACAGTACGAGGATCCGACCAGAGAGGCTGAGGATCTCAGAGAGCTCAGCGGAGATCAGGAGCACCGCACCGCCTTCGTCCCTGTAGTCGGTTATCTCCCGATGGATGGATTCGATCGCGCCGATATCCACGCCGCGGGTCGGCTGCTCTGCTATGAGTACAGGTGAGGCGTGGTCGAGCTCGCGAGCGACAACGATCTTCTGGAGGTTTCCGCCGGACAGCGTACCGACGAGGGTGGAGGGACTGGAGATCTTGATATCGAAGCGCTCGATAAGTCGGCGCGCGTGAGCAACCATGCGTTGACGGCTCAGCAACCCCCTCCGAAGTAGAGGAGGCTGACGGTGATGTCCCATCGCAAGATTATCTGCGCCGTCTGCACGCGTCGCGGTACCAACCCCGTGGCGATCCTCAGGGATGTAGGAGAGTCCTTCCGTGCGGCGAGCGAGCACGGATGCACGAGTGACATCGGTGCCGCGGATACGGATCGTTCCGCTCGCGGTGTCGCGCATGCCCATGATGGCTTCGGCGAGTTCCACCTGGCCGTTGCCGGCGACACCTGCAATGCCGACAATCTCACCAGCCCGCACCGTGAGACTCGCGTTATCAACGAGTGGTTTGGAGCCCTCTCCCATGACGGTGAGGCCCTCGACCTCGAGCATGGTCTCGCCAAGTTCCTGACTCGCGGGCGCGGTTGTCAGGTCAACGTTGCGCCCCGTCATGTGCCTCGTAATTTCCTCGGGCGAGCTCTCGGCGGTGACGAGGCGGGCGACGACTTTTCCGTCTCGCAGAACCGTCACACGGTCGGAGATCGCCATGACCTCTCGCATTTTGTGCGTGATAAAAATGATCGTGCGCCCATCCTCGCGAAGGGCTCGAAGGATAGCGAAGAGGCGGTCGGTTTCCTGGGGTGTGAGAACGGCCGTTGGTTCATCGAGGATAAGCACGCGGGCATCGCGGTACAGCGCCTTGATAATCTCCACGCGCTGGAGCACGCCCACGGGTGCGTCCTCCACGAGCATGTGAGGGTCGACGGCGAGGCCGTACTTCCGCGAGATATCCTCCACCGCTTGGACTGCTCTCTCGCGGTCGATGCGCAGCCCCTTGCGAGGTTCCTCGCGGAAGATGACGTTCTCTGCGATGGTCAGGGAAGGGAAGAGTTTGAAGGCCTGAAACACCATCCCGATGCCACCCTCGATCGCGTCAAGGGGTGAGTTGAACGAGACCTTCTGCCCGCGGACGTAAATCTCGCCCGAGTCGGGGGTGTACAGACCGGCGAGGATAGACATGAGGATCGACTTGCCGGCGCCGTTCTCGCCCATAAGGGCGTGGATCTCTCCGGTTTTGACCGAAAAGTCGACATTGTCATCGGCGACCACACCGGGGAACGTCTTCGTTATCCCCCGCATATCCACTTCAAGAGTCACGCAGGCTCCCTCGTAACGGGTATCCCCGGGCATCCACGTCGGGTGGGTGCCCGGGAATCAAATGGCCTAGGGTTAGCCAGCCATCATTGGGTCATCGATGGTGAGCTTGCCTGAGACGATGTCGTTCTTCACCTCGGCGAGCTTCGCCACCACCTCGGGGTGTTCCATCACGGTGCACTGGGAGTCAGCGGCACCGTCGGTGAGGCTGACGATATCCATGCCACCTTCGGCGAGGCCGTAGGAGGCGATGGGGTCGTTCGTGCCCGCGAGGATCTTGCCGATCTCGGAGACTACAAGCACGTCGACTGCCTTGAGGGTTCCATCACCGATCGCGCCTGGGGCGTCGGGGCACTGGTTAACGTCAACACCGTAGGCAGTGAAACCACGCTCGGCTGCGGCTTCGAAGATCCCACCGTTGGAACCCGCGCCGACGGCGAACACGTGGTCAGCACCTGTGTCAGCCATCGCGAGCGCCTGCTCCTTGCCCTTGGCTGGGTCACCGAACGGGTTCTCACCCCCGATGGCGAGCTGAGTGTCGGTGACGTCAGGGTTGACCGATTGGGCCCCGAGGAAGAATGCGTCGGAGTAGCGGTGCAGGAAGGGGATATCGAGGGCCATGACCGAACCCACCTTGTTGACCTCGGTGAGCATTCCGGCTTGCACACCGATGAGGTAGGAGGCCTCATACTCGCGGAACACCGCACACGTGAGGTTCGCGGGCGCATCCTGGGGGCAGTCGTCAATAAGGAGGAACTCCTGGTCGGGGTTCGCTTCAGCAAACTCCTTCGACAGGTCGGTGAAGTCGAACGTGATCATCACGATGACATCTGGGGCTTCGGCGACGGCTGCTTCGAGATTTTCGCGCAGTGACTCCTCCGTGGAGCCCTCGAAAGTCTTGGAGGTTCCATTGAACTCTTCGGCTGCCTTCTCGATTCCGATCTTGCCCGATTCGAGGAACTTGTTGACACCGATCGGGTCGTTGGTGAGGTAGATGAACGAGTGGTCACCACCCGCTGGGCCCTGGGCCTCACCACCTTCGGTGGTTGGATCTGTAGTCGGGGTTGTGCCTCCGCCGCCTCCGCCACATGCTGCGAGCATGAGCGAGGCCGCGCCAAGTGCGCCTAGGACCCCGAGAGACTGCTTTGTCTTCACTGTCTTCTCCTTAGATGTGATCTAACAACCTAGTTCGAGCGCACGGGCCCGAAAGGAACGTTCTTAAGTGTTTCACCTTGAGCGGGTCGAATGACCCGTCGGTCTGTAACGATTGCCGTTATCAATTCGTGTGGTGTGACGTCGAAAGCCGGGTTTATCGCACCCGATCCGTGGGTCGCCGTCACCACTCCTTGCAAGGTGACGACCTCCTCCGCTCCGCGATCCTCGATCTCGATCGATGCCCCATCGGGGGTGGCCATATCAACGGTGCTTTCTGGAGCGACGACGATGAACGGCACCCCGGCCGCCTTGGCGCCGAGCGCGAGGGAGTAGGAGCCGATCTTGTTCGCGGTGTCTCCGTTTGCGGCGATCCGATCGGCGCCGATGAACACCGCGTCCGCGTATCCGCGGGAGAGAAGGAACGGACCCGCGGAGTCCACGATGAGGCGGTAGGGCGCACCCATCTGGGTGAGCTCCCACGTCGTCAAACGGGAGCCCTGCAGGAGCGGACGGGTCTCAACGGGAATCGCTTCGTCGAGCCAGCCCTGTTCAAAGATCGTTTGGATGACCCCAAGAGCGGTGCCGCGTTCGACGGTCGCGAGGCCACCGGTGTTGCAGATCGTCATGATGCGGGCCTTGTCACGATCGACGAGGCTACGTACGTAGTCTGCGCCGTACAGTCCCATCGAGACGCACGCGGCGATGTCCTCATCCCTGATCGCCAGTGCTTCGTCGAGCACCGCCGCTGCGCCCTCGGGCAGGCGAGTGAGGGCACGGTCAACACCCCACGACAGGTTCACGGCGGTGGGTCGCGCTTCGCGTAGACGCGCAGCATCCCCACGAATGGCGTCACCGTCATCACCCTGTGCCGTGAGCAACGCAACACCAAGGGCGCCGGCCACTCCGAGCGCGGGGGCACCGCGGACTGCAAGCCGCTGGATATCCGAAATGAGGTCATCGACGTCGGTCACTCGACGCACCTGTAACTCAGTAGGGAGCAAAGTTTGGTCAATGAGCTCAATGGCTCCATCAACCCAGTCGATCGTTCGCACGCCGTCCTCCATGTTGACGGTTGTCCAACAACTGATGTCTATTGAGGATAGTAGCGCGGTACCGCACGGTCAAGGTGCTGCTGCTTCCCTATTGCCTCCACACGCAGAACTCAGAGGTCGTCCAACGC
>CAYVDF010000089.1:4549-7277 GCA_964450475.1 uncultured Pseudactinotalea sp. | reverse complement strand
GAAGCACCGTGGCCGCGAGCCGATCTCCGCGCGCCTGATGGCCGACATGTTCAAGGTTGCCGGCGCCGACCGCCTCATGAGCGTCGACCTGCACGCCGCGCAGACCCAAGGTTTCTTCGACGGTCCGGTTGACCACCTGTGGGCCATGCCGATCCTCACCGATTATGTGCGCTCGCGGGTTGAGGCCGGCAACATCACGGTCGTCTCTCCCGACGCCGGTCGTATTCGCGTTGCGGAACTGTGGGCTGAGAAGCTCGGCGGGGGCCCCCTCGCCTTCGTTCACAAGACCCGCGATACCTCCCGCCCCAACCAGGCCGTCGCCAACCGTGTCGTGGGTGAAGTCGAAGGCCGAGACTGCGTTCTCGTCGACGACCTCATCGACACTGGTGGCACGATCGCCGAAGCCGTCCAGGTGGTGCTCGCCGCCGGCGCGAAATCCGTCATCGTCGCCGCCACCCACGGGGTACTATCCGATCCCGCGGCCCAGCGGCTGCAGGAATGCGGGGTCCGTGAAGTGGTCGTGTGCGACACGATCCCCATCACCCCGGAGAAGCGCTTCGAAAAACTCACCGTGCTCTCGATCGCCCCGATCATCGCCCGCGCCATTCGCGAGGTTTTCGACGACGGCTCGGTCACCTCACTCTTCGACGGCAACGCATAGTTTTCCGGCGCCGCCTACCTGGGCGTGCCTCGAATCACAGCACCCGCGGGCCGCTTGGGGCTACAGCAGGGCGCGCGAAAGCGTTAAGATATAACGGTTGCCTCGGCGAGGAAGACGGTTTCGTCTTCGTTATCGACGCGGTGGAATCCTTCTTGAAGGCCCGCCCGCGTGCGCCACACCTTCACACCAAATTTAGGAGAACACCGTGTCCGACGACATGATCTACCTCGACGCCGATGTGCGTACCGAATTCGGCAAGGGCGCCTCGCGCCGCGCCCGCCGCGCTGGCCGCATCCCCGCAGTGCTGTACGGCCACGGCGGAGACACCGTGCACTTGACCCTGCCTGGTCACGACACATTCCTCGCGCTTCGCCACAACCCGAACGCCGTTGTCACCCTGAAGTACGACGGCACCGAGCAGCTCGCTTTGACCCGTGACATCCAGGTCGACCCGGTCCGCCGCGAAATCAAGCACGTCGACATGTACGGCATTAAGAAGGGCGAGAAGGTTTCGGTTGAGGTGCCCATCGTCATCGTCGGTGAGGCCGCTCCCGCGACGATCCACACCCTCGAACTGCAGACCGTTCTCATCAACGCCGAAGCGCTCTCGCTGCCCGAAACCATCGAAGCGAACATCGACGGGCTCAACGTTGGTGACGTGGTCCGCGCCGCCGACCTCGTTCTGCCTGAAGGCGTCGAGCTCGAGCAGGACCCCGAAGACGTGTTCGTCCTCATCTCCGAGATGGAAGTTATTGAGGAAGAGGAAGCCGACGAAGATGCCGCAGTTGCCGGTGAGGCCCCTGCTGAGGCCGCTGAAGCCGAAGAAGCGCCGTCCGAGGAATAAGCCTTGTCTCTTCTCCTCGTGGTGGGCCTGGGCAACCCCGGGCCCACCTACGCAGGGAACCGGCACAACGTCGGGCAGATGGTGCTCGACGTTGTCGCTGGAAACATGGGCTCGCCATTCGCAGCTCACAAAGCCCGCGCACAGGTGTGTGACGGGCGTTTGGGTTTTGACGGCGGAGTTCCCGGCCCGCGCGTCATCCTCGCCAAACCTTCGACCTACATGAACGTCTCGGGTCCCGTGGTGGCGGCGCTCGCGAAGTTCTACTCCGTACCTGCCGAGAACGTTCTCGTCGTTCACGATGAGCTAGACCTGCAGCCCCACACCCTGCGCTTGAAGCGCGGTGGTGGCGAAGGTGGGCACAACGGGCTCAAGTCCACATCCGCCTCACTCGGCACGAAGGATTACCTGCGCTTGCGCGTGGGTATCGGGCGCCCGCCCGGGCGCATGGATCCGGCGAAGTACGTGCTCCAAGATTTCGCAGCGGCCGAGCGCCCCGAATGGGCCGTCACCCTCACCGAGGCCGCCGACGTGATTGAAGACGTCGTGTATAACGGCTTTGCCGCGGCACAAGAACGCCTGCACAGCCCCAAATAGGACTCCCTCGTGCATCTTTCTCCGCTCCTTGATGTTCTCCGGACCTCGACCGACATCCGAGAACTCGTTGCTGCAGCCAACCAAGGACAACGCCGCGACGTCACCGTCTCCGTCGGTGCCCGCCTCCCGCTCATCGCCGAGCTCGCGCGCAGCACTGATCGCCCCCTTGTTGTTGTGACGGCGACCGGCCGGGAGACCGATGAGCTCGCCGCCGGCCTTGGCGCCTTCGTCGATCCCGATACGATCGCGACGTTCCCCGCATGGGAGACCCTCCCACATGAGCGCCTGTCGCCCCGCTCGGACACCGTCGCCCGCCGCCTCATGACGCTGCGCCGCCTCACCCACCCCGGTGGTGAGCCCGTGCGCATCCTCATCATGCCGGTGCGCTCGCTGCTGCAGCCGATTCCTGCCGGGCTCGGTGACTTGGAGCCGGTGCGCGCCGCGATGGGGGATCGCGTCGAGATGGAGGACTTCATCGCCGCCCTTGTTGCCGCGGCCTACACGCGCGTCGACATGGTCACCCGCCGCGGAGAATTTGCCGTCCGCGGGGGCCTCATCGATGTCTTCCCGCCCACCGAACCTCACCCGCTGCGCATCGAGTTCTTCGGCGATGAGATCGACGAGATCCG
>CAYVDF010000089.1:2120-4539 GCA_964450475.1 uncultured Pseudactinotalea sp. | reverse complement strand
CGAGCACGGAGTGTGGGCCCCGCCGTGCCGCGAAGTGCTCCTCACCGATGAGGTGCGCGCCAAGGCCAAGGCCCTCGTTCCCGCCCTGCCCGGTGCCTCGGAGATGCTCGAAAAACTCTCCGAAGGCATCGCCGTCGAAGGAATGGAATCCCTCGCCCCCGTGCTCGTGGAACGCATGGAATCCGTCGTGGAATACATCGCGGAAAACTCCCTCGTCATCCTCGACGATCCCGAACGCCTGCGCCGCCGCTCCCACGACCTCGTTGCCACGACCCAAGAATTCCTCGCTGCCGCGTGGACCTCAGCCGCGGCCGGCGCCGATGCCCCGCTCGACCTTGGCGGCCTTGACCTCGCGGCCGGCTCGTTCGCGACCCTCGAGGCGGTGACCGACGACATTCGGGCCGCCGGTGCGCACGTGTGGACGTTTGGCTCCCTCCCAACAGACACCGAACTGGACGAGGCCACCGTCACCCTCGATACCCGCGACGTGCGCGGCTATCGCGGCAAGATCGACGAGGCCGCAAAAGACCTCGGCAACCTCACCCGTGACGGGTGGCGCCTCGTGCTCGTGACCGAAGGTGCCGGCTCAGCCCGCCGCCTCGCCGACCAACTCCTGCACATCGACGTGCCTGCCCGGGTCGTTACCGAACTCAGCGCCGCCGGTGGCGATGCGCGTGAGGGTGAAGACCCAGAGCTGATCCCAGCAGGCATCGTCCTAGCGGCGACCGCGCAGATCCGCAAGGGATTTGTTTCTGAAGGCCTGAAGCTCGCGCTGTTCACCGAAGCAGATCTCACCGGCCGTGACGGCCCCACCACCCGCGATATGCGCACGTTGCCGTCGCGCCGCCGCGGCGTGGTCGACCCGCTCGCGCTCGCGGCCGGGGATTTCGTTGTTCACGAACAGCACGGGGTTGGAAAATTTGTCGAGCTCATGTCCCGCACCGTCGGGGTCGGTGCCAACGCAACGAGCCGAGAATACCTCGTCATCGAGTATGCGCCATCAAAGCGTGGGCATCCCGGGGACCGCCTCTTCGTACCAACCGACTCCCTCGACCAGGTAACGAAATATACCGGCGGTGAATCGCCGTCCCTCAGCAAGATGGGGGGCTCGGACTGGGCGAAAACAAAATCGCGCGCCCGCAAGGCCGTCAAGGAGATCGCGGCCGAACTCATCCGCTTATATGCCGCGCGCATGGCGAGCTCGGGTCACGCGTTCGGCCCCGATACTCCGTGGCAGGCGGAGCTCGAAGACGCATTCGCGCACGTGGAAACCGCCGACCAGTTGGCGACGATCGATGAGGTCAAGGCCGATATGGAAAAGTCCGTGCCGATGGACCGCCTCATCATGGGCGACGTCGGTTACGGCAAAACCGAGATCGCGATCCGCGCGGCGTTCAAGGCCGTGCAGGACGGCAAGCAGGTCGCGGTGCTCGTGCCGACGACGCTACTCGTGCAGCAGCACCTGGAGACGTTCACCGAGCGGTACGCGCCGTTCCCCGTAACGGTCAAGGCGCTCTCGCGGTTCCAGACCGCGAAGGAAGCGAAGGAGATTGCCGAGGCCGTCACCCGCGGTGAGGTTGATGTGCTGATCGGCACGCACCGGATCCTCACCGGCTCGGTCCGATTCAAGGATCTTGGCCTCGTGATCATCGACGAGGAGCAGCGCTTCGGCGTGGAGCACAAGGAGACGCTGAAGCAGCTCCGTACCAACGTCGATGTGCTCGCGATGAGCGCGACCCCAATCCCGCGCACGCTAGAGATGGCCGTGACCGGCATCCGGGAGATGTCGACGCTCGCCACCCCGCCAGAGGAACGCCACCCGATCCTCACCTACGTTGGCCCGTACCAGGATAAGCAGATTGCCGCCGCGATCCGCCGCGAACTCCTGCGAGATGGGCAAGTGTTTTACGTGCACAACCGGGTTGAGTCGATCAACGCGAGCGCCGCACGGCTCCAAGAGTTGGTGCCCGATGCCCGCATCGCCGTGGCGCACGGGCAGATGAACGAAGCCGAGCTCGAGCGCGTGATCCTCGACTTTTGGGAGCGCCGCTACGACGTGCTGGTGTCGACGACGATCGTCGAAACCGGCCTCGACATCTCGAATGCGAACACCCTCATCGTTGAGCGCGCCGAAGTGTTCGGGCTGAGCCAACTGCACCAGCTGCGCGGCCGCGTTGGGCGAGGCCGCGAACGTGCGTACGCGTACTTCTTCTACCCACCCGAAAAGCCCCTGACCGAAACCGCCCACGATCGCCTGCGCACGATCGCCGCCAATACCGACCTCGGTGCCGGAATTGCCGTGGCGATGAAGGATCTGGAAATCCGCGGCGCCGGGAACCTCCTAGGCGGGGAGCAGTCCGGGCACATCGCCGGCGTCGGGTTCGACCTGTACGTGCGGATGGTGTCAGAGGCCGTGGCG
>CAYVDF010000089.1:0-2110 GCA_964450475.1 uncultured Pseudactinotalea sp. | reverse complement strand
CTGCAGGTCAACGCCCACATCCCCACCGAATATGTGGCCGAGGAACGCCTCCGCCTCGAGGCGTATGCGAAGATTGCCGCCGCCGCGAGCGAGGCAGACATCGTCGATATCGCAGCCGAACTCACCGACCGGTACGGTCGCCCACCCGAGCCGGTCACGCGACTTCTCGACGTCGCACGCCTGCGGGTCAAAGCCCGCGCCGTCGGCCTCGCCGACATCACGACCCAAGGAAAATACATCAGGTTCGCACCCGTGGAGCTGCCCGAATCGGGACAGCTGCGACTGCGCCGTCTTTACCCCGGCACGGTACAAAAAATCGCGACCCGACAAGCGCTCGTGCCGATGCCGATGACCTCGAAGATCGGTGGCCAGCCGATCCGCGACGAGGCGTTGTTGGAGTGGGTCAACAACCTCATTGATGCCGTCTTCGCCCAATCGGTCGCGGCGGCAGCCCAGGTCGCTAGCGACCAGTAGACTGGAACGCGAAAGCGTGGAACAAAGGATGAAAATGCGTACGAAGGCAAAACTCGCGGCAGCGGTTCTCGCGGCTGCGGCTCTCCTCGCCGGATGCACAACCCCATCGGGTGGCACCGCGGCAATCGCCAACGGCCAAACCGTCACGGTCGCCGAGCTCGATGATGCAATGACGCTCGCCCCCTACCTTTCCCGCCCAATTGCCCCAGGCGAACTGCTCGTGAGCCTCGTTCAGGCTCGCGAGATTCTCCAGGGTGCGGCCGAACACGGCGTGGCAGTTTCGACTCACCAGGCCGAGGAACTCCTCGACCAGATGGGTGCGAGCAACCTTCGTGTTGACGGCGAGTACCCGGCTGCGGTTATTGACATCACGAAGGTGCAACTCGTCGCCCAGGAGATCGAGGCATCGGGGGATGCTGAGACCATTTTCACCGACATCAACGAACGCCTGACGAACGCCGACATTGAGCTCAACCCGCGCTACCGCGCATGGCAGGGCGGCGACGCAGCAGCCAACGGTGGGTTCTCGCCCTGGATCGAGTCGCGAGGCTAGTGAGCGACCTCGACGCGTTGGGTGAAGCCATCGAGGTGATGGCACGGCTGCGCGGGCCCGGAGGGTGCCCGTGGGATGCCGAACAAACCCACGCCTCGCTCGCGCCGTATGCGATCGAGGAAGCCCACGAGGTCGCCGAGGCGGCCGAGTCCGGCGACCCCAGCGCGCTGAAAGAAGAGCTCGGCGATCTGCTGCTGCAGGTGCTCTTCCACTCAGAGATCGCTGGCGAATCCGGTGCGTTCACCGTTGGTGATGTGGCCTCCACGCTGGTCGAAAAGCTCAAGCGTCGCCACCCCCATGTGTTCGCCGATGTTGTGGCCGATACGCCTGAAGAAGTCGAACGCAACTGGGCCGCAATCAAAGCGGCCGAAGCCCCGCTCACCCATCCGCTCGCAGGCATCCCGGCCTCGCTGCCGGCCCTCGCGCGAGCACAAAAGATCGTCTCCCGCGCGACCAAGGCGGGGCTCGAAGAAACCGCAGCCGACCACAGCACCGCTGAAGCGATCGGCGAAGAACTACTTTGCGTCGTCCGAAAAGCACACGCCGCCCGGGTCGACGCCGAACAAGCACTCAGGGGCGCGATCCGCGCTCTTGAAGAGACCTACGCCCTCCCGCCCGCGCGTTAGCGGGCGGAACCCAACACAAAGGAGAACTCATGGCCGAAATTCAGGCCCTTGGAGCCCGCGAAATTCTTGACTCGCGCGGAAACCCGACCATCGAGGTGGAAATCCTCCTCGAAGACGGAGCATCTGCCCGCGCACAGGTACCTTCGGGCGCCTCGACCGGTGCATTCGAAGCAGTTGAGCTGCGTGACGGCGATAAGGGCCGTTACCTCGGCAAGGGTGTGCAAAAGGCGATCGCTTCGGTCACCGACATCATCGGCCCCGAAATCCTCGGCATGGACGCTACCGACCAGCGCGCGATCGACAACCTCCTCTTGGAGCTCGACGGCACCCCGAACAAGGGCAAGCTCGGCGCGAACGCCACGCTCGGTGTCTCCCTCGCGGTGGCGCACGCTGCTGCCGAATCGAGCGGGCTGTCGCTGTTCCGCTACATCGGTGGCCCGAACGCCCACGTCCTGCC
>CAYVDF010000088.1:6732-7283 GCA_964450475.1 uncultured Pseudactinotalea sp. | reverse complement strand
CGACCGAGCCGACGTAATCGGACAGGGTCTTCCACGCGGTGTTACCCGAGATCACGAGCTCGCCGAAGTCCTCGTTGAAGATGTCGCGCACAACGCGGGTGGCGAGCTCCGGTTCGCCCTTGAGTAGCACGGGCTGGGTTGCGCCCTTCTCCTGCTTCTTCTCGATCTCGGCCCATTGGGCAGACAGGCGATCGATGTCGCGGCGGAGCTGCTCTTCGGTCGCGCCTTCGGCGGCGGTGCGCACGATGACGCCCTGCTCTTCAGGTACGAGATCTTTGAGGAGCTTCTTTAATCGGTTGCGTTCGCTCTCGGGGAGCTTGCGCGAAATCCCGGTCATGGAACCGTTCGGCACGAGCACGAGGAAGCGCCCGGCGAGGGTGACCTGCGCGGTCAGGCGCGCACCCTTGGTGCCGATCGGATCCTTCGTCACCTGCACGAGCACGAAGTCACCGGACTTCAGCGCCTGCTCAATACGGCGCGGCTGGCCTTCAAGCCCTGCGGCATCCCAGTTCACCTCACCGGCGTACAGCACGGCGTTGCGCCCGCGGCCG